>DAOLYC010000026.1:0-13410 GCA_035425605.1 Ferruginibacter sp. | reverse complement strand
ATGCAATTA
Organism: Ferruginibacter sp.; assembly: GCA_035425605.1. GTDB lineage: Bacteria > Bacteroidota > Bacteroidia > Chitinophagales > Chitinophagaceae > Ferruginibacter. The sequence continues at coordinate 13,401 of DAOLYC010000026.1, read as the reverse complement.
ATACTAAAAAAGCAACTTTATAGTTGTTGTTAATATATTTTTTTAAACACCTGCTTTTTGCAGGTGTTTTTATTTTATCAGTCTCATCAGTTTAATTAAAGTAGTGCCTGCGTTTCTTCATAACCTTCATCAGCAATAAGGTTTTTTCCATCTGCGGCAGCAGTGGCCAGTTCATCGCAGCGGTTATTAAATGGGTTATCTGCATGGCCTTTTACCCATTTTAATTTAATGTTCATGGTTTGTGCAAGATTATAATATTTAGTCCACAAGTCTTTATTTTTTTTGCCTCCCTTAAAATTTGTTTTCATCCAATTAATAAGCCAGCCTTCTTCAATGGCACGTACCACATACTTACTATCAGAATAAATTATAACCGGTATTTCTTTTTTTGTAATGGTTTGTATCCCTGCTATAACAGCCATTAGCTCCATACGGTTATTGGTTGTAAGGCGATAACCTTTTGAAATTTCTTTTCGATGGTTGTTATACATTAAGATAACGCCAAATCCGCCGGGGCCGGGGTTTCCTCTTGATGAGCCGTCTGTGTATATATGTATGCAGTTCAATTTTGTTGTTTAAGTGTATTTAAACTTTAAATATTTACAGAAATGTGCTACAACAAAGACAAAGGTAACTGTACAATAATTTGATGCAAAAAAAACGGCTGTCGATAGACAGCCGTTTGTATAGTAATAATCAAATCTTAAAAGTTAAGACGTAATCCAAGGTTCATTTTCCAGGTATTACCTACAGTAACATTACTAGTGAAAGTACTGGTTGGTAAAGCACTGCTTACTAGGTTCATTCTGTAAGTAGCAGGTGTTGTGGTAGTTGGAGCCGAAGCCACAGCTAAAATAGCACCATTGTTATAAACTAACCGCTTGGTAACTCCCCAATTGCTGTTAAGCAGGTTGGTAAAGTTTTCAATTTCCATACTTAATTGCAAACTATAGTTCCTGTGTTTGGTTAAAGGAAGTATATCTTGCAATAACCTGAAATCGATATTGCTGAACCATGGCATTTTAGCGCCGTTTCTTTCAGCAGTTTGGCCTTTATGAGAACTTAAATATTTATCCTGATCAATATAAGCAAAGAAAGCAGCGCTTTGTTGTGCAGGTGTAAATGCACCATTGGTAACAAATGTAATTTCAGATGGATCTTTAGGAATATAAATCAGGTCGCTTGAAATTCCATCCTGGTTATAATCGTTAGAGTACCTGTAGCTGAAACGGCTTTGTTCATAGCCCATATAAACTAAAGAGAAAGTGGTACTTAAATATTTAAGCCAATCAACTTTATAAGATGCATACGCAACAATACGGTTTGGTGTACCAAAATCGCTGTATGCTAAATCTAAATCATTATTACCTCTTACGCTTTGGATATTACTCCATGCACTTGATGCCTGTGAACCAGGGTTACCACTTACATCAAACGATTCTGTATGGGTGTAAGCAAATGAGAAATCCCAATTGTTTCTGAAATGTTTTGAAATTTGAGCTGTGATGATACCAGCACCTCCACGGCTTGTATTTGATAATACCATTGCTTCAGAAATAGAAGGGTTAATTCTACGGGTAGCACTACTGTTTCCAAATAAAGGACGGCCACCAGGACCAAATGTGGTACCAATTGGAGCTTTCTGGTTGGCATTATATTGCATCAACGCATTGATATCTTTATTAACTATTCCTTCTAAAGTAATAGTCCAGTCTTTACCTAACTTTTTATCAACGGCTGCACTTACCCTTAATACTTGTGGCATTTTAAACTTAGGATCTACTACGGCAATAGAACCCGGAGAGGACGTACCTGGTGTAGATGGGAAATTGCCTAAATAAGCATAAGGATTGGGGTTGAAAAGGTATGTAGGTAAGCCTGAAGCATTCACTACATCAACTGTATTTTGTATTACACCACTGTTTGATGGCTGGTTGGTAAACCATACAAATGGAAACCTTCCGGTAAATACACCCAAACCACCACGAATAATCATATTTTTATTTCCATAAACATCCCAGTTAAATCCAATACGTGGGCTAATGTATGTTCTTTCTTTAGGCCATTTGCTTACATCTAAATTTATTGCGTTACCTCCTAAATCTGCAAAGGTTAAGGCTGTAATTCCGGGGTTGCCAGTTAATTTATTTTGGAACAATGGCCTGTCGGCTCTTAAACCTATGGTTAATTTAAAGCGGTCGTTAAATTTAATTTCATCTTGTGCATATATACTTGCCTGTCCAAAACTTAATTCAACATAAGGCTTTTGGCCTGTATAGGGATAAGTTAAACCAAAAGCAATTGGTGGTGCATTCGAAAGAAAATCAGTAACAGAGGCATAACGGTAATAACTGGTACCATACCTCATAAACTGGTTTTTTACATAAATATTCTCGTATCCTAAACCGGCAGTTATGGTATGTTTGCCTGCATTGTAAGTTACATTATCATTAATGGTGATGGTATTATTTTGTACATCATTTTTATATGAAAAAAGTTCGTAACCTGCACTTATATAAGCATCGCCGCCTGATAATATATCAATAAACGGGAATTCGGAGGATTTACTACTTCTTTTAGGATCATTTGCTTTAGTATAAGTAGCTAAAAACTGGTTTGATAACCTGGTGGTAAAGTTACTTTTAAACTCAAAAGCATAAGATGATAGTACATTGGTATTGGCATAGTTCGAATTTTCGTAACTCATGCTATTGGTACTCCATCTGTTACTTGAACTTCTGGGGTTAGGAGCACTTGTACCATTTAAAAGCTGATCGTCATCGGTTTTAGAATAGCTGTAGCGGAAAGATGCTGAATGTTTATTGCTTATAATCCAATCTAAACGGCCAAGTATTTTTTTATTTTTAGTAAAAAAGTTACCGAGGTTTTCGTAAGGTCCGGTTTCGTAACCAAACGTTGTTTTTAAATAATTGCTTACTGCATCCAAATCTGTAGCCTGGGTTCTTGATTCATTAGGATCGCTGGTTGCAGCGCCACGACGGGCTTTCCAAACTATACCCGGCACATCAAAATCAATTTTTTCGGCATTTAAAAAGAAGAACAATTTATTTTTTATAATTGGGCCGCCAACGAAAGCGCCAATTGTTTTAGAGGTAGATTCGGTTACTGTAGGTACTTTTTGTCCTACCGCTTTTCTTCCTAATAAATTTTCATTTCTAAAACTTCCATATACGCTTCCCCTGAATTTATTGGTACCTTTTTTAGTAGTTGCGTTAATTCCGGCGCCTGTAAAATTAGCCTGGCGTACATCAAATGGACTCACATTAACCGATATTTCATCAATAGCTTCCAGCGATATTGGCTGCACGGCACCACCTGGTAATGGATTGCTTGATAAACCAAAATTATTATTAAAGCTTGATCCATCAATCTGTATATTATTATACCTTCCATCTCTTCCGGCAAATGTGTTACCTGCTCCTCCTTGCGGAGATAAAGAAGCTATATTGGTTATACTTCTATTAATGTTTGGCAACAAGTTAATAACCCTGTTGTTGAAGTTGGTAGAAGTACCTGTTTTTACTGTTCGGGCAGTTTGTGCACTTACAACAACTTCTTTTAATACAGCATCAGATGATTTAGCAGTAAAGTCTACATTTTCTGTTGTACCTAATTGAAGAATTACATTTGTTTTTTCTGGAATTGTTAGCCCAACAAAAGTTACAGTAATTGTGTAAGGCCCTCCGGGATCTAGGTTAGGAAAAAGGAACCGACCATTTTTATCGGTTTGTGAAAATTTTGTTGCACCATTTTCGGTATTTACAATTTTTACAGAGGCCCCAGCAAGCGGAGCTCCTTTATCGTCTTTTACATTACCGCTTATGTTACCTGTAGTAACCTGTGCGTTCATTATTGCCGGAATGGCAAATAATGCAATCAAAAACGGAATAATTTTTCTCATACTCATAAATTTTATTTTACGGTGGCAAAGTAAGCGAATAATTGCCGAATAATGACATTTTAATATTAACAAATTATTAGGCATAGGCAAGGTTTAAACTGCTGCATATACAAAAAATATAATACTTTTTTGATAAACATAAATTTTAAAATATGGTTGTCATAAACTAAAAATATGTACAACAAAGTGTAAATTTTCAAAATTAAATTATATGATAGAAAAAAAATCTTTATAAAACTGATTCAGCTTTACCATACATAAAAAAGTAAAACCTGCCTTTAGTAAAAGTATTACCAATACCGAAAACCTGTAAATGGTAAATGTTACTAACTTTGCCAAATAAATTTAATATATGCTGGATAGTATTGAAAGTGCCATTGAAGACATTAAAAATGGTAAACTTATTATTGTAGTTGACGATGAAGACAGGGAAAACGAAGGTGATTTTATTACGGCAGCCGAAAACGCCACACCCGAAGTGATTAATTTTATGAGTACTCATGGCCGTGGCTTGATTTGTACTCCTATTACTGAAGAAAGGTGCCAGGAGCTTGATCTTCAACCAATGGTTAATGATAACACTTCATTGCATGAAACAGCTTTTACCATAAGTATTGATTTGCTGGGAGATGGCTGTACAACCGGTATTTCGGCCCACGACAGGTCTAAAACCGTAAAAGCGTTGGTTAACCCTAATAGCAAACCCGAAGATTTTGGAAGGCCTGGCCATATATTTCCATTGCGTGCAAAAAAGGGTGGTGTATTGCGTCGTGCCGGGCATACCGAGGCCACTATTGATTTATCTCGACTGGCTGGATTTTCGCCTGCAGGTGTGTTAGTTGAAATAATGAATGAAGATGGTAGCATGGCTCGTTTGCCACAACTTAAAGAGATTGCCAGAAAATTTAACTTAAAACTTATTTCCATTAAAGACCTTATTGAATACAGGCTGCAAAAAGAAACTTTAATAAAAGAAGAAGTACGTGTAAATATGCCTACTAAATATGGTATGTTTGAACTAATAGCTTTTGAACAGGTAAATACTGGCGAAATACATTTAGCCTTAAAAAAAGGCGATTGGAAAAAAGACGAACCCATTTTAGTAAGGGTACACAGTAGTTGTATGACCGGTGATATTTTAGGATCGCTTAGGTGCGATTGTGGCGATCAACTTCACCATTCTATGAAAATGGTGGAAGAAGCCGGTAAAGGAGTGGTATTATATATGAACCAGGAGGGACGTGGTATTGGGTTATTAAATAAACTAAAAGCATATAAACTGCAGGAACAAGGCAGAGATACGGTAGAAGCAAACTTAGAACTGGGTTTTGGTATGGATGAAAGGGATTATGGGGTAGGTGCACAAATATTACGAGTACTGGGTATAAGTAAAATGAAACTGATGAGTAATAATCCACGTAAGCGTGCCGGTTTGTTAGGATATGGTTTGGAAGTGGTGGAAAATGTACAAATTGAAATAGCTGCCAATCCACACAACGAAAAATACTTAATAACTAAAAGAGATAAGCTGGGGCACGAAATATTAAATAGCTGATTATTTTTTTTGTTTTCTCTTTTTTCTTTCTTCACGATGCTGTATTCTTTCTGCTTTAGTGTATTTATCAAAATCCCGGCTGTAAGATAATCGTACACCGGTTCTGTTTCGTTGTCCCAATGTGGCATCTACCACTGTTCTGTTAAAACCAACTATGCGTAATTTACCATCGGCGCTTAATAAATATTCTACTGTTATATCAGGTGTAAGTAACACGTTAGTTTGGCGTGCCTGCAAAATATAGGGATTGTTATAATCAATATTTCCTCCCAATGAAATAATCAACCTGCCATTTATATACGCTTTTTTAAACCCAAAATTTCCTGAAGCTTCTAATGCATTTATCAGTTCGGTACTGGTGAGGTTGTAATTGGAATTAAATGATATATAAGGAGTGATGGTAGGGTCTTTAAATAATCTTTGAAAAACTTTGGTTAACTGGTTATTTAAAAAACCTGATATAACCTGGCCTGCAGTACCTGATAAGAAATTTGCTGTAGAAGCGCCAAAGCCACCATTGTTATCATTGATGAATGTGTTGAATAAAAGCAGCGATGCTACCTGCCTGTTTTGCTCATTTTCATCTTTCGAAAACTTTTTAAGATTTTCGAGCAATACCGGGTCTTTTGAAGATTCTGATTGTTTGTTTTCGGGTATAACAAATTCAAAGGCAATTTTAGGCGCTTTTAAAGTATTGGTTAAATGTGCCACTATATTCAAATCGGATTTTTGTTGAAATTTACCACGGCTGGTTGCCAGTGAACTTAAATCTACATTGTGTGCCAGGTATTCGGCATCAATATCTATCTGTGCTTCATAAGGGTCGCCGTTCCAGGTTATGGATCCGTTATCTATGCTAAAATATTTTTGTAAAAAAGTTTGAAAATTAAATTTGTATTCCCCGTCAGTTATATCATACTTGCCTCTTATGGTTAATGGCTCTTTGGTGCCCACTGTAATATTTAAAAGCCCATTTCCCCTGCCTTTAATCACATCACCGGTTGCTTCATCAAGTATTACATCAATTTTACAGGCAGGGTTAGCCGTTAGGTTCATGTTTACAAAAAAATTGCTTTCCTGTTTTCCTTTAAATTCATCTTCCATCCTGGAGCCATACTGTATAAAATCTATATAATCAATTTTGCCATATTCCTGGCTATTGCTGGTTGGTATATAAATATGGCTGCTATCAACCGGCGATGGTGTTCCAGTAATGTTCATTCGCATATCATTCATTGGCCCGTTCAAAGTCATTAAAGCCTTGCCGGTTACATTGCCGTAAAATTGGCTATTATCACGGCTGCTGGTATTTAACAATAGCATCTTAGCTGTTTCAAAACGAATATTATCAAAACCAAAATCGCTGAAAAAATTATGATGCAGTTTGCCGCTGGCTGTACCCGTATTGTTTAATGAGTCTTTAAGTTGTAACATCCCAAAATCAATTTCATCGGGATAAAAATTGATTGTTTCGTTCGAGAATTTATAAGTGCATTGTGTGTAATCAATTTTTAACGAACCTTCGGTTATATTTATAGGGCCTGTTACATATCGGTGATTGGGGCCGCCATAAATTTTTAGTTCGCTGTTTACATTACCAGTCATATTACTGAAAATTCCTTTCAGGTAATTATTAAGTATGCTAATATCAAAACGTTCGGCCTTAAATGAAAAATTACTTTGATTAGCCGAGGTGTCTTTGTAATTGTATTTACCATCAATATCAAATTTGTAATTTTTCCCATCGGCATTGCCTTTGGCGGTTATCTCTCCTGTAGTGATATTCACATCACCTTTTATTTTTACTGTGCCAATTTCCGAATCATCTAACCTAAATTCTTCAGCTGCTGCATCAAATTCCAATATCTGTTTGCCAAAGGGATCACGCAAGCGTAATGTTCCTGTAAGTATGCCTTCCAGCCGTGGTTGTTTTAATATGAGTTGGGTAAAATCGTTTATGTTTACTTTTTTAAGGTTGGCTACCAGGTTAGTATGGTCGGTTAGTTCATCCAACTCAGTTGATATCACAATTTCCTGGTTACCCTGCAAAAATTTTACATTATTGGCTTCAATATATGATTTTCGCAAAGTGATATGCCCGTCTTTTGCCAGGTCCCATTTTTTATCGTTTAAAATAAATGATGATGGAGAAAAATCTATACTCACACCATCGGGATAAGTTTGTACTCTTGCATTTAATTGTGCATTACTAATGGTTTTACTGGCGCTGGTAGTAAGACTAATTGTAGAGACATCATTTTTAGAACTGAATTTTAATTTTGCATTGGGTAAATGCAAACTGTCTGATATCCTAATTTCACTTACCGAAATATCGGTATTAAGGCTATCTAAATTTCCAGTGGCATTTAGCAAAATGTTTTCAAAAACTTTGCCATCATAATTTAGTATTGGTACACTGGCACTAACATTAAATATATTTTGAGCCAGTCTAAGGTTTCCCGAAAATGTTGAGTTGTCGAAACCTTTTAATCGGCTGTCGAACAACCTTACATATTCGTCAACCAGTTTTGTTTTTATATTGAAACTGAAATCCTGGTCGCCCATATCATAATTAGGTTTATTAAAATAAGATGGGTAGTACCTGTTTAAAAAAATACTAAAGGCATCTGGCAATTCAAGTATTTTGAATTTACCGGCAATGTTACCTTCCATTTCATTGGTTTCAACCTGTAATACTTTATTGCCGGCACTGTCTTTATATGAATTGAGCGAAAAGAAATCAAACGACAACTTACTGCTATCATGCAGTAAACTGGCATTATACATTTTAGCTTTGCCCAAAAAATTATCAATGTTATTTCCAACAAAATCAAAGTTTAGCAGGCCCGATAATATAAAATTATCTTTAGTAAGATTGAGTTCCTGCAAATTGGCATATTGCAGGTCGGCATCAAAATTAAATTTTGTTGTATCGCCCAACAGGCTAATAGAACCATTCAGGTTATTTATCTTAAGGTTGGGGTCATTAATATCAAGCTTACCTGTAAACAGATTTTTTACAAAATTACCGTTTAGTGTTATGTTTTTATATGCATAGCCTGAAAACTCAAGGCTGTACACTTTTCCATCGAAATTGGCATTAAGGCTTTTTAGCGTAAGGCCGGTGCCTTTTACTTTTCCATCCAGTGCAACCAAACCAAGTTTTGGGTTATTAAACAGTTTGCCAATATTAAGACCCTGCGATGAAATTTTACCGGAGTACGTTGCCAGTTTACCATCGGGCAGTTTCATATTTACATCGGCATTTAAATTACCAATACTTGTATTGATATTGCCATACGCAACAAAATCTTTAATAAACCCAGTAAAGTTTCCTTTAAACCTAATGGTGCCCAGGCTTTGAAATTGTTGTTGTGCAACTCTTTTTAATGATGGTATTAATTTTACCAGGTCGTAATAATTTGTAGTAAGATTATTAGATTTAAAATCAATGAAAGTGTTGTTTATATCGGGCAAACCTTTCAGGGATATGTCACCATTAATAACTGTATTATCACTCTTTAATGTAAAACTGCGGGCAGCCAAATTATCAATACTGCCTTTTGCTTGTCCATCAAATTTTATATTTCGGTTCCAGTCTTTTAATTCGGGGGCAAAAAAAGCTATGTCATCGCTGTGTATATTGCTATTGCTAAACTTACCTTCAAGTTTAACTTTGTGTAAAAAATCGCTCATGTCAGCATTAAAATCTTTGTACCGCATGGCATAATAATTCCCAACCCTGCTTTTATCGGTAATAATATCCAGGTTGTTAAATTCCATAATGGTGGGAGTAAGTTTCATATCGGCTACAATCTCATTCACCTTAAACCCACTTTTTTCTATTGTTGATAATTTTAAATGAGTACTGATGGTATCTTTATTAAACAAAACATTATTTAGCTGCCCGGTAATAGCGCTGAAAATTATATGTAGCCCGTCGAACCTGTCGCTATAAGGGCTCCTACTGGTTTCCCTTTCATTAATAAACGTTCCGTTTTGTAATGTAATCTTACCAACACTTATTGTCCAGTTGCCGGCGTTCCATTGTAATGCTGGTTCATCTATATTATTTGTAATGGTAGGTTTTGTTGTATTAATTGGTCTGTTACCGGTATAATCATAAATTCCAAACCTTGGATTATCCAGGTTAATTTCATTAATCTTTATTTGTTTTTTGGTAAAATCAAAAGCATCTGCTTTAAGGTACATTTTGCCTACAAACCCTTTCAGGTCCTGCCCAATCCAGCCATCAACTTTATTGAATGAAATATTTTTCAAGTCAACCGTTTTCAAGTCAATCTGTATATTATTGCCAGATTTTGTGGTTGATTTTGGAGTAGCAAAATAATCTAGTAAAAACTGGTAGTTCCAAACACTATCGCTGCGTTTCATATTTATAATAGCATCTGAAAGACCTATGTATTTAATAACAGGTTTTTTGGTAAGAAAGAACCAATCGGTGATATTTAATTTTACAGCACCTGCATAAACAAGTGTATCTTTTTTAAGGTCTTTAACTAAAACACCTTCTATTAGCAGTTTATTAAAAAAGCCGATATCTACATGTTTTACCGAAACTTCTGTTTTTAAATTATCCGATAAAATGGAAACTGCTTTTTTTACTAACCAGTTTTGTACTGGTGTAATATGTAATATACCCCAGCCCGATAGCAGTAAAATAAATAGGACTAAAAAAAACGAAGTTTTGTGTAAAGCTTTTTTAAAAACATAACTCCATAAAACTGCCCATGCTACTATTAACAACCAAAATAACCAATTAGATACCGGTAGAATAATAAAAAACAAAAGACCAAGTACCAGCCAAAAAAGCAGGATGAGCGAAAACCATTTTAATATGTTAAGTACAATACGCAGGATAATCTATTAGGTGTAAAAATAGTTAATCGCCCCAGTAAAGGCAAATCAGGTGCCAAACTTTAAATGTTTTTTACAGGAAAAATTTAATTTGGTATTCATTAATTTGATTGTGCCTGTTCTTTAAAGGATGTTGATTTTCCTTTTGCTATGGAAAGGGTTTGCCAACTTTCGTTTTTCAAAATTTTTGCTATGTAAATTATTTGACCAACATGGCATGGATAATGTGTTAATTGCCTGTTGATGGCATCTATGGCCAACAATGCTTCGCCACGTATGTAAATTGTTTTTGTAAGATCATCTTCAGTAAGGTTAGCAATTGCCTGTAAGCAACAGTTCCAACCTTTTTCCCAAATATCAAGCAATTGTTGATAGTTTAATCTTACATTAAATTCAACATCACGGTTTCGCCAGGGCTTTTCTCCATCGGTGGTTAAAAAATCTGTCCAGCGGCTAAGCATATTACCAGCCATGTGTTGTATAATGATGGCGATACTGTTGCTTTGTTCATTTGGTTGGTAAAAAAAATCTTTTTCCGAAAGTTGTGCAAAGGTTTTATCAGCAAGTTCTTTATAAGAAGTAAGACGTGATATTGCTGATTGCAGAAAAGCATTTCCTATAGACATTATTTAAGGTTTTTATTTTGTTGCCAATAATTTTTTTTCAATTTAAAGAACAGATTCAGAAAACAGGGATAATCCATATTCTATAGCTTACAATGGCATATAAAATGCTATCCGTTTCAGTTAAAGTAAGGTTAATTGATATTTTAATATCCTCTTGCATCATCATCCCCCCGATGATCGCCCACTGCAATTATTGTTTTTTGTTTTGAGGCTGAATCGGTTTTTATCTGTATCACTTCTGTTCGGCCAATGGCGCTTCTTTCCTTAATTTTATAACCCATCGCTTCCAGTTCGCTTTTTACTTTTGCCGAAAATCCCTTTTCTAAAAACAATATATCTGGTAACCATTGGTGATGGAATTTAGGTTTGTTAACTGCATCTTCCACCGTCATATTAAATTCAAGTATATCAACCAGGGTTTGAAAAACACTGGTAATGATTGTGGTGCCGCCTGGTGTACCCACTACCAGGTACGGTGAGCCGTTTTTTAAAACTATGGTTGGCGTCATACTGCTTAACATTCTTTTACCCGGAGCAATGGCATTTTTATCATTTCCCACTGCGCCATACATGTTAGGCACACCGGGCTTTACACTAAAATCATCCATCTCGTTATTAAGTAAAAAACCTGCACCTGTAACCACTGTCCGGCTTCCGTATCCTCCATTTAAAGTGGTTGTTACCGATACGGCATTGCCTTCATCATCTACAATACTTAAATGAGTGGTTTCTTCACTTTCATGTATTTCGCCTGCCAGTATAGTTTTACTGTTGCCGGCTTTGCCTGGTATAAAATCTTTCATCCGCTCTTTCAGGTATGCATCCCTCACTAAAGTTTTTACAGGTACTTTTACAAAATCAGGATCCCCCAAAAATTCGGCCCTGTCTGCATAAGCCCTGCGTTCTACTTCGGTCATCAATTGTACCGACGCTGCCGATTCAAATTTCATATCGGCTATATTTTTATCAGCAATCATCTTCATCATCTGTTCTAATATAATACCACCACTGCTTGGTAAAGGCATGGTTAAAACCTGGTAACCTTTATAATTAAAATCAAGTACATCTCTTTCTTTGGCCTGGTAATTTTTAAGGTCGGCTAACGAAATGATGCCATTTCCTTTTTTCATTTCTGCAACAATCAACGTAGCTGTTTTACCTTCATAAAAACCTTTTTGGCCTTTATCTCTAATCCGTTTTAGGGTTTTACATAAATCTTTCTGTACTAAAATATCGCCAGCTTTCCATTCGCCATCTTTTACAAATGCAATAGCCGAAGTATTCAGGTCAAGAAATTCTTTTTTAGTACTGTTTAAAGATGCAGCCTCTGATGCAGTAATGGCAAATCCTGTTTCGGCAAGGTTAATTGCCGGTTGAATTAATTTGGCAAAAGGCAGTTTTGCATATTTTAAGCTGGCAAACAAACCGGCAATGGTGCCCGGTACTCCTGCAGCAAGGTGTCCATCCTGCGATAAATTAAGTAAAGGGTTACCATCCTTATCCAGGTACATATCCTTGCCTGCCGCTCCCGGCGCTTTTTCTCGATAATCAATACTAATGTTTTTGCCATTTTGTAAATGCGCCACCATAAAACCACCTCCGCCAATATTGCCGGCACCAGGATAAACCACGGCTAGCGCCAGTTGTGTAGCTATGGCAGCATCTACTGCGTTACCACCCATTTGCAGAATTTGTAAACCCACCTGGCTGGCTAAAGGATGTGCAGATACAACTGCACCTTTTGAACAGGTAACTGATTTTTGACTATAATAATTGTTACTGTTTATTAACTGGGCATTAATAACAGGCGGTATCAATAGTAAAAAACTACATACTGTTCCATAAAATATTTGTTTACCAATCATTGTAAAAAATTTTATCGAATTTACTTTATTAATGTCAAATTTATTTTATAACCCAAAACTTTTCAAGTTTAAAGTGATGATGACATACATAAAGGATAAATGGCGCCAGTAAATCAACTGCTTTGTTTATTTTCACATAATATTTGGATAACCGGAATCTACTGAACAAAAACTCAATAATGAAATTCAAACTATTTTTTATCTGCTTACTTTTTTTAACTGCCAATGCAATAGCACAGATAAAATCGCCTGCCGAATTTTTAGGCTATCAACCGGGTAAACAGTTTACACCGCATTTTAAGATAGTAAACTATTTTCAGCAGATGGCTACTGCCAATCCGCAAGCGATGAAGCTGGAAAAATATGGCCAAACCAACGAAGGAAGAGAACTTTTACTTGCCTTTATATCATCGCCCCAAAATATGGCAAGGTTAAATGAGATACGAAAAAATAATTTACGCCTTACAGGTTTGTTAAAAGATAAAGCGCCTGATACAAATGCACCGATTATTGTTTGGCTCAGTTACAATGTACATGGTAACGAAGCCAGTTCGT
>DAOLYC010000025.1:0-13411 GCA_035425605.1 Ferruginibacter sp. | reverse complement strand
AATAAGATTAACATTTTGTTATGCAGCTATTGTAAATTTGTTTCGTTTCATTGCAGAATTGAATAGCTTTGGCACAATTCTAGAAAGGCAAACAATAAACTAAAAACCGGCATACATGTTTAATATTTTATTACAGATTGATAGTACAGGTGTTGCAGCTTCAACCTCAGGAAAAGAATCACTTTTTGCATTGTTGGTAAAAGGCGGAGTATTAATGATACCGCTTGCTATATTTATGGCGATGGCAATTTTCTTTTTTATTGAGCGGCTTATTGCCATACGCAAAGCCAGTAAAATAGATGATAATTTTATGAACATCATCAGAGATAATATCATCAATGGTAATGTATCAGCGGCTCGTAGCCTGGCAAAAAATACACCTAATCCAGTAGCAAAAATGATCGACAAAGGCATTCAGCGGATAGGGAAACCCATTGATGCCATAGAACGTAATATGGATAATATTGGTAAACTTGAAATTTATAAGATGGAAAAAAACTTACCGGTACTTTCTGTAATTGCACGTATAGCGCCCTTGTTTGGTTTTGTGGGTACCATTATTGGATTGGTGATGTTGCTGAGAGATTTTGCCGCCGCATCCAATCCTTCCATCACCGATATTGCCGATGCCATGTATGTAAAAATGATAACATCGGCCACAGGATTGATTATTGGTATGCTTTCGTTTTTAGGATATAGTTATTTAAATACACAAATTGATAAAACAGTTCATAAGATGGAAACATCTAAAGCGGATTTTATAGATATTTTACAGGAACCAACAAAATAATTATGCATTAAGAAAGATAGATGAATTGATATCATGTATAATGCATAACCCATAAATCATAATAAGAGAAAATGAGTTTAAGAAACCGGTTAAGGGATAATCATAATGAAGTGGATGCTGGTCCACTTAATGATGTTTTATTTATTTTGCTGATGTTCTTTTTGCTGGTATCTACACTTGCAAACCCTAATGTAGTAAAAGTAAGTAATCCAAAAGGTAAAAGCGATACAAGGGTTAGCCAAAATATTGTTGTAACAGTTACTAAAGACCAGAAAGTTTATATAGGCACCAAGCAAATTGATATGCTGTATATTGATTCTTTACTAAAAAAGGAAGTGGAGAACACAAAAAAATATGTTGATACACCAACCGTTATTTTAAATGTAGATACGGCTGCATATTATGGCCAGGCATTTAAAATAATGGAAGCTGCCAAAAGAGCAAAAGCAAAACTTGCAGCTAATATCAAGCAGTAGCAATTACCATTCTTTCTTTTCCATACATATCTTTTTTTACTATCACCGAGTAATAATTATTACGCCGGAAAATATCGGCAACATCGTTGGCTAAGCCTTCGTGGGTTTCCAGGTAAATTTTTCCATCGTGGTGCATTTTATCTTTACCAAAAGCCGCTATCTTATGGTAAAAAAGTAAAGGCGATGTATCGGGTACAAATAAAGCCAGGTGTGGTTCAAAATCAGTAACGTTTTTATTCATCGTTTCTTTTTGCGACAATGGTATGTAAGGAGGGTTGCTGATAATGATATGGCATACAGGAAGGTTTAGCCAGTTATTTTCATCTAAAAAATCGAGTTGTTTAAATGTTATATCGGTATGATAAGTGGCAGCATTTTCTTTTGCAAGCGATAAAGCAGTTTCACTTATATCAATACTTGTAACCAATGAAGCCGGTAATTTTTTTTTAATGATGATAGGAATACAACCGCTGCCTGTTCCAATATCTAAAATAACGGGATCGGTAAGTTTTGATTTTCTATCCTTAATAAGTTGTTCTACCAGTTCTTCAGTTTCGGGCCGTGGAATAAGAACATGCTCGTTCACTTTCAACTTTAAATTATAAAACCAGGCTTCACCTAAAACATATTGAACGGGTTTATGATGCAGCAGTTCTAACAGGCTGTCTTTAATTAGCTTTTCAGCATCTGCTGAAATTATTTTACCAGGATTCTTTAGAATTTCTGTTCGTTTAAGCGATGCCTTCTTTTCAAAAACCCAATCGGTAATAAATGTAGCTTCGCCCAACTCATATATCTTTTGAAGATCTACTAAAAAGTTACGGTACAGGGTTTTTATGTTCATAATAGGAAAACAAACATACAAAATTGCTGAATGAAAAAATTGATTAGTAAAAATCCTGTTACTGTTTACCTATTTTTGCAACTTGCACACTCATCATTTATATATGCAGCGTTGCCTTCAACTGGCAAAACTTGGAGCAGGTAATGTTGCACCTAACCCGTTAGTAGGTGCAGTGTTGCTATATCAAAACCAAATTATTGGTGAGGGCTTTCACCAGCAATATGGCGCCGCACATGCCGAAGTTAACTGTATTAACAGTGTTGCAAACGATAATAAAAAACATATTCCTGCAAGTACGCTTTATGTTAGCCTGGAACCCTGTGTGCATTTTGGCAAAACGCCTCCCTGTACCGATCTGATAATAAAAAATAAAATTCCAAATGTTGTTATTGGTTGTAGAGACAGCTTTGCAGCCGTTGATGGAAAGGGAATAGATAAATTAAAAATTGCCGGCGTGCATGTTGAGGTTGGTATATTGGAAGATGAATGCCTGCAAATGAACAAACGTTTTTTTACATTTCATAAAAAACAAAGGCCATACATAATTTTAAAATGGGCACAAACTAATAATGGAGTTATCGCTTCCATTAATCAAACAAAGCAAGATGATAATGCAAAGAGATTACTGATAAGTAATGATGTTACGAACAGGTTGGTACATAAATGGCGAAGCCAGGAAGCTGCTATTTTGGTGGGTACAAATACAGCCCTGCTTGATAATCCATCATTAACCACAAGATTTTGGAAGGGTAATAACCCATTGCGGCTGGTGATTGATAAAGAATTAACACTGCCTTCAACTTTAAAATTGTTTGACGGCAGTACAAAAACTATAGTTTTTAATTATAAAAAACAACTCGATAGTGAAAACCTTATATACCAACAATTGAATAAACATGAAAATATACTTACTCAAATTTTAACTACGTTGTATCAACTTCAAATACAATCGGTAATTATAGAAGGTGGTGCAAATCTTTTACAATCTTTTATAAATGCAGGATTGTGGGATGAAGCAAGGGTAATAACAAATACAACACTTACTATAGAAAAAGGATTAGCTGCCCCCATACTTAAAAACATGCGGCTATTAACTGAAGAAAGATTATCCACAGATATTATTTCCTTTTTTAAAAAAGGAAACCATTAAAATGTATGAATGAACATGAGTGAGATGGATTTTTATACAACTATCGAAACAGCATCAACCGCAGAATTTAAAGACAGAGGCAGTAAGTTTATTGCCTTTGCTTTTCCCGTAACGGATGCCGATGATTTTAAAAAACAATTACAGGCATTAAAGAAAGACCATCCAAAAGCTGTTCACCACTGCTTTGCTTACCGCATTGGTACCGATGGAAATAATTTTCGTTCCAGCGATGATGGAGAGCCATCCGGCACTGCGGGCAAGCCCATACTTGGGCAAATCGATAGTAAAGGAATTATCAACGTGGCAGTGGTAGTAGTTCGTTATTGGGGTGGCACACTGCTTGGTGTACCCGGCCTTATTAATGCATATAAAACAGCCACTACATTAGCTTTACAGGTTACACCTTTAGTAGAAAAACAAATTGAGTTAAACTATATAATTGAATTTGATTACACCAATATGAATAATGTAATGATGATAATGAAACAATATAACTGTACAATTCAATCAAAAGAAATGCAGTTGTTTGGTATTATAAAAACAGGTATTCCTAAAAACAGGCTTAAAGAAGTTTTATATAAATTGAATGAACTGCAAAATGTTTCGGTAAAAAAAGTCTAATATAAAAATGAATTTTTTGTAATTTTCTAAAAATATTTTTATGACAACAGAAAAAAAATACAAATCCTTCTGGAGCTTTTATCCGTATTACCTTACTGAACATGGTGATATAAAAAACCGCACTTTGCATTTTATAGGAACAGCCGGATTATTGCTGATTTTAGTTGTTGCCATTGTTTTACAAAAATGGTGGTTGCTGGCGCTAATACCGGTTTGTGGTTATGGATTTGCATGGGTTGGCCATTATTTTATAGAAAAAAATAAACCAGCAACTTTTACTTATCCATTATATAGCCTCGGTAGCGATTTTGTGATGTTCTGGCATATACTTACTGGTCAGATCAATAAAAAACTGGAAGAAGCAAAAAAAACAATTCAATAATTAATGAATATAGAATTAATAAGAGAATACGTTTTACAAAAACCTTTTGTTACAGAGGGTTTTCCTTTTGGAGAAGATACACTTGTGTTTAAAGTAAAAGATAAAATATTTTTTCTTGCAGGGTTGGATAGCTCTCCTTTACAATTCAATGTTAAGTGCAACCCTGAAAAAGCTGTTGAATTAAGAGAAACCCATCCCGAAACTGTTTTGCCTGGATACCACATGAATAAAAAACACTGGAATACTATTATTGTTAATGGCAGGTTGCCTGCAAGGCTGTTGCTTGAAATGATAGATGATTCTTATAACCTGGTTATAAAAAAGAAATAAAGTTCATACTCTATTTGCTATTGTAATATTTTTTTTCTGGCAGTACACATCCAATCCCAGGGGAAGGGTCCTTTAAGCCATTTAGGTGGTTTATGAAATTCGGTTTGCCAGTTATAATTTATTTTTTTAATGAAGTTAACTTCAAACCCTTCCAATTTTAAAAGTAATTCAAGTTCTTCCTTTAAATAATGTTTGGTTGGTACATTATCTATATTGGTAACACCTTGTTTAATGTTACTAACCTGTTGAATGGCATCTTTAGGTGTGGGTGTTTCATCATTTTCAGCATCATCCACATTCCACCTGTCGGCAATGATGTTAGTATATAATTTGGATTCAAGAGATGGAACAACTAAAACCAATTCGCCACCGGCATTTAAGCAGAGTGATAATGATTGAAAAAAATTGATTCTTTTTTCCAGCGAATCGGTTAAGATGGCATTGATGCAGATGGCGCTATCGCAAGGCGTTACAGTAAGTTCATCGGCCGAAAAATCAATGCGTTGGTATTCTACATTTTCAAATTCAGGATGTTTTTCTTTAGCTATTTCAAGATTTTTTGCAGATATATCGGCAGCAATTACCATTTTAAATTTGGGCGCCAAAACCGGAATCCATTTGCCAATGGCACAACCAATATCAATTACTGTTTTATCAGTTAAAGCCATTTCTTCAATAGCAGCAACAATGCTGCCTGAAGTATCATTTTGCAACACATCAAAAATTTCAGTGTCGTAATTGGTGGCAATTTTTTCCCAGTAGCTTCTGTCCATGGCAAAAAATATTTTTTAAAACATTTATACCTACATAAGTTACGGATAATTGTGTTAACTATAAATTGTAATTGTCATACATTTTCTTATTTAAAACATTCACTAACCACAAGATCTTTACTTCCGGCTGTATAGGTATAAAAACCTTCACCGCTTTTTGCTCCTAATTTACCGGCTAACACCATGTTTACCAGCAATGGGCATGGAGCATATTTTGGATTGCCAAAACCATCCTGCAAAACTTTTAAAATACTTAAACAAACATCAAGACCAATAAAATCTGCCAGTTGCAGTGGCCCCATTGGGTGTGCCATACCCAATTTCATTACTGTATCAATTTCTTCCACACCGGCAACACCTTCATACAAACTATAAATAGCTTCGTTAATCATGGGCATTAAAATACGATTGGCAATAAAACCCGGGTAATCATTTACGGCACAAGGAATTTTTCCTAACTGCTTACTTAAATCAATAATGGTTGCTGTTACTTCTTTTTTGGTAGCATAACCATTAATTATTTCCACCAGTTTCATTACAGGTACAGGGTTCATAAAATGCATACCAATAACTAATCCAGGCCTTTTTGTTACTGCAGCAATTTTTGTAATAGATATTGATGATGTGTTTGTAGCCAGTATGCAACCCACCGGAGCATACATATCCATTTGCTCAAAGATGGATAATTTTAGTTCTACATTTTCAGTGGCAGCTTCAACCACCAGTTCTGCATTTTTTACACCTTCGGCAATAAGAGATGTAGAAGAGATATTAGCCACTGTTATTTTTTTCTGCTCTTCAGTGATGGTTCCTTTTGCAAGTTGCCTGTCTAAATTTTTATTGATGGTATCCATTGCCCTTTGTAGTTGAGAAGGATTAACATCTATCAGGCAAACTTTAAAGCCATTTTGTGCAAATACATGTGCAATGCCGTTTCCCATAGTTCCGGCGCCGATAACTGAAATATTCATAGAATGTAAAATTAATAATGAATGATTTAATGTTATTCCTAATCAGTAACCAATTTGTTTCTGTTGGTTTTTAATATAGAACTTAGAAATATTAAAATGTCAATTAGCTCAATCAGTTAAGCTGTTTCCTATAATAATCTTAGCCAAAAAATTATTTCCTGAACTATTTTTAATACAGTAGATAGATTGGCAATAAAATCTTTCTTCTACATTACTTAAACGCATTCATGCCCGTTACATCCATCCCTGTTATCAGTAAGTGTATATCATGTGTACCTTCGTAAGTGATTACACTTTCCAGGTTCATCATGTGCCTCATCACCGGGTATTCGCCCGTAATGCCCATCCCGCCAAGCATCTGCCGGGCATCCCTGCAAATATTTGTTGCCACTTCACAAGCATTTCTTTTAGCCATGCTCACCTGTTGTGGTGTAACTTTGCCTTCATTCATCAAAACACCCAATCGCCAGTTTAATAATTGTGCCTTGGTGATTTCGGTAACCATTTCGGCTAATTTTTTTTGTTGCAACTGAAATGCGCCTATTGGTTTTCCAAACTGAATTCTTTCTTTACTGTATTGCAAAGCAGTATCGTAGCAGTCCATAGCAGCGCCAATAGCGCCCCAGGCAATGCCATACCGGGCCTTGGTTAGGCAGCCCAGCGGGCCTTTCAATCCCTTAATGTTTGGAAAAATATTTTCTTTAGGAACTTTTACATTATCAAAAACCAATTCGCCAGTAGCGCTTGCACGCAGGCTCCATTTGCCATGTGTGGTTGGAGTACTAAATCCTTCCATACCTCTTTCTACAATCATTCCCCTTATTTCACCGGCTTCATCTTTTGCCCATACAACAGCCACCTGCGAAAATGGCGCATTACTGATCCACATTTTAGCGCCATTTAAAATTACATGGTTGCCGGCATCTTTAATATTGCTAAGCATATTACTGGGATCGCTGCCATGATTGGGTTCGGTTAAACCAAAGCAACCCAGCCACTCGCCACTGGCAAGTTTAGGCAAATATTTTTTGCGTTGTTCTTCACTGCCATATTGATAAATAGGAAACATCACCAGGCTACCGTGCACACTTGCTGTTGATCGTACACCACTGTCGCCACGTTCCAGTTCCTGCATCATCAGGCCATAACTGATGTAATCCAAACCACCGCCACCATATAGCTCGGGTATGGTTGGGCCAAAGCAACCCAGTTCGCCCAATTGTTTTACAATCTGTTGCGGAAATTCGGCACGCTGTGCATAATCTTCTATGATGGGTGAAATTTCTTTTTTTACATAATTGCGTACACTCTCTCTTATCAGTTTATGTTCATCTGTTAGCAATTCATCTACATTAAAATAATCAGGAGATAGAAAATTGTCAGTTTTTGCAGCCATCGTTTTTATTTATAGTTAATTTTTTTGTTATGGGCAGTGGTAATACTATTTAGCATTGTTGTGTCACTCCCTTATACTACATACCATTATTGAGCTTTTACCGGCACCATTTGGCATGTTTTATTAACCGCAAATATAAATACACTACGGCAGATGATAATTTTTTGTTTTTTTAATGTCTATTCTTTTAAAAACCATAACAATGCTGGATATTTCTTTGAATAGCAAAAAATAATTTGTCAGATGCAACATTGCATAAAAAGTCATGTCTCTAAATTATAAAACACTAAACATTTGGAATTAGCTGTATTACCACAAAAGGATGAACTAATAGAACGATGCCTGAAAGGCGATTCATTAGGCTATAAAGAATTATATACCAGGTATGCTAAAGCCATGTACAATACTTGTTTGCGTATGTTGAACAATGTGGTAGAAGCTGAAGATGTATTACAGGAAAGTTTTATAGAGGCTTTTAAAAACCTTGAACGTTTTGAATATCGCACAAGTTTTGGAGGTTGGTTAAAGCAGATATGTATTAACCGTTCTATTAACCAACTAAATAAAAGAAAAATTAACTGGGTTGATATGGAACATATTGCAGGTTATGATGATGCTGATGAATTGCCAGTAGATGAAGTTGACATACAAATGAAGGTTGATAACGTAAAAAAAGCAATTATGAAATTACCCGACAGGTACCGGGCCGTATTGAACCTGTACCTGCTGGAAGGATATGACCATGAAGAAATTTCGGAGATTTTGCAAGTGGCTCAATCCACAACCCGTACACAATACATGCGTGCCAGGCTAAAATTATTGCAAATTTTAAAAGAAGAATCATGAGTAATAAGCTTAAAAAATTTATTTGGGATAACAGGAAGGAATTTGATAATGAAATGCCTTCGCATAAAGTGTGGGAGCATATTGAAGCCAATTTAAAACCACTGCAAAAGAAAAAATCTGTATTAAAACCATTATACAAATGGAGTATGGCTGCAGCAGCCGTATTGGTTGTAACAGTAGCTTCTTATTTTATTATGCATAAAAAACCGATACAAACTACCGAAGTAGCAGCAGTAGATTCTGTAATAATAAAGCTGGCGCCCGAATATGTTCCTCAAATGAACCAGTTTGTAAAAATGATTGATTCTAAACAACAAGCATTGAAAGCAATTGCAAAGGAACAACCCGAACTGTATAAAAAGTTCACCTCAGCCATTAACCAATTGGATAGTTCATATAGTACTTTAAAAAACCAGCTAAGTGCATCGCCCAACCGGGAAATGTTACTGGAAGCCATGATACAAAACCTGCAACTGCAGCTCAGTGTTTTGAATCAGCAATTAAACATCATCAATCAAATTAAAAAACAAAAAAATGATAGTCATGAAAAAATTGAGCAAAACATTTAAGATTATATTACCGCTGTTATTACTGGTTCAAACAAGCCTGTTTGCACAGGATGATGGTGATAATGGATACAATAACAAAAAGAAATATGAGTTTGTAAAAAATAAATCTGTTAACAAATCATATAACGTATCATCATCCGACAAGTTGAATATTCAAAATTCATTTGGATCGGTTGATATTAAAACCTGGAACCGGAATGAAATAAAAGTTGATGTAGAGATTGAAGTGTCGGCCAATACAGATGCATTAGCACAAAAAATCCTTGATAGGATTTCAATTACGGAAGGAAAAAGTGGCAATGAAATTTTATTTAAAACCAATATGAAGGATGTAAATAATTCAAAGGGAGATAAAAGTTCCATGTCTATCAACTACATCATTTCTATGCCGGCAAGTAATTCGTTAACAGTAAAAAATGAATTTGGAAACACTACTATTCCTGACATGAATGGCGAAGTTGACCTAACCAGTAAATTTGGATCATTAACCACAGGTAATCTTGCCAACATTAAAAACATTCATGTAGAGTTTGGAAAAGCAAACCTGGCCAATATCAACAGCGCTCCTGTTACTATCAAATTTTCGAAAGCGGTTATTTCAAAATTATCCGGCGCAATAAAAATGAACCTGGAATTTTGTAGTAGTGTAAAACTTAATCTAGATAATAACCTTAGCAGCCTCAACCTGAAAACTTCTTATTCAACCGTAAATTTAAACCCGATTGGCAGTTTATCAGCATCGTATGATATCTCTACCAGCTTTGGCTCTTTTAAAAATACCAGCAATGTTAAGTTTAGCAGCGATGAAGAAAATGGCGATGACGGACCAAAATTTGATTTTCAATATTCAGGAAAATCCGGTAATGGTAATATCCCCATAAAAGTAAAAAGCAGTTTTGGTAAAATAATAGTTGGCGAAGCTTCAGAAGCAGATATGAAAGACAAAAGCAAATCTAAAAGCAGAACATCTTAAAACAAGTATAGTATAGCCAAGAATTATAAAAGGCCTGTATTGGGTTACAGGTCTTTTATATTTATTTGTATTAAAACTCAATCATTTTTTTCAAGCATAAAAATTTCTTCAACCTGTTTGCCAAATACCCTGGCTATTTTTAAAGCCAGTACAGTAGATGGTACATATTTATTAGCTTCCATGGCATTAATGGTTTGCCTGCTTACCGACACTTTTTTGGCAAGATCTTCCTGTGTTAATCCTTTAATGGCCCGCTCTACTTTAATATTATTTTTCATCTTGTACTGTTTTAGAGTTTTTGTACATAAGGTAATTGAACCTGATTATGAAAATGATGAGAACAGTAAACATGTTATATACCATCACATCTAAAAAAGGAGTGCCGTACACAAATAAAAATGCAATCAGTAACAAAATGTAACTTACCAGCACAGCCCAAAGTAAAGATGATAACCTAAGTTCATTAATGTATTCATCTTCGTTTTTTTCTTTAGAAAAACTTACCAGTAAAGCTCCAATGATGAATAGAGAACCAACAAAAGTGTTGGTAAAATTAACATCGGATATTTTAAAATATTTGTTTTGATTAAATGTGGCATCATTGGCAATTACAAATGTTTTAACGTGAAACCATTCTGCACTAAATTCCTTTGTGCAAATAATAATTCCAAGGATAGTGGCCGGAATCAATATTAACCATCCAATTTTTTTATACCTGTTAGGTAAAAGTAATTTCGGTGTCATAATCTTAATTTTTTATAAAAGTAAGGAAATTGTTACATAAAGTCGTAAATACTTTACATTATGTAAGAATAATTTAACAATTTATAGCTCCGATAATGTCTATACATTTGTAATCAACAATATAAAAATGACAAACTACACATATTTAGCCTTAGGCGATAGTTATACAATTGGTGAACAAGTATCATTTGCAGAAAATTTCCCAAACCAGGCTGTTCAACTATTACGAAAATTAGGTTTTGCATTTAATGCCGCAGAAATTATTGCAAAAACCGGATGGACCACTGATGAACTGAACAACGCTATTGAAACAACTGTTACATTGAACAATTATGATTTTGTTTCTTTACTGATTGGCGTAAACAACCAATACCGTGGCTTATCAACCGATACATTTAAAAATGACTTTGAAAATTTATTGAAAAAAGCTATTCAGTTTGCCGGAGATAAACCTTACCGGGTATTTGTTATAAGCATTCCCGATTGGGGAGTAACGCCATTTGCTGAGGGTAGAAACAGGAAACAGGTTGCCGACGAAATTGATTCATATAATTATATCTGCGAAACAGTAGCAAAAGAATTTCAAACTAATTTTATACCAATCACACTTTCCCAAAGAGAGGATGGAAATAAAACAACTTTTTTGGCGCCTGATGGTTTGCATCCTTCGGGTATAGAATATATGAAGTGGGCGCAAAAACTTACCAATGCCATTTTAAAGGAACTTGAATAATGACAGCAATAAATTTTAAAGAAGTTCAACGGTTTAAAACCTGGTGGGCATGGCTGCCAATAATTGCACTGAATATACTATTCATGTATGCAATTATACAGCAAGTTTTTTTGGTAAACCATTTGGAACTAAGCCAGCACCGGATTATATACTACTGATAATTGAATTTCTTTTGCTCTTGTTATTGATATTTTTGTTATCTATTAAATTACATACAAGTATTAACGATACCGGAATTTATTATCGCTTTTATCCTTTTCAATTTAAACAAACAGCAATAGAATGGCATGAGTTGAGAGATGTGTATATAAGGGAATACAATTCTTTTTATGAATATGGCGGCCGTGGAATACGATATGGTTCTGCAAAAGTTGGCCGTGCAATTAATACTTCGGCTTCCTGCAATAAAGGATTGCAATTGCAATTTAATAATGGAGAACTTTTATTGATTGGTACCACAAAGCCAATTGAGTTACAAACAATAGTTGATAAAGTTATTACATCGGGGAAAATAAACAGGGCTATTTAAATTTGAGAAAGGTATCCTGCCATTTCAGTTTGATATTGTTTTGCAATGGCTCTTGCTTCTTTTGCAAAATCTTCTTTATCATCAGCATAAATAATTGCTCTTGATACATTTACCAGTAAACCACAATCCTTATTCATACCATATTTGCTCACTTCCATCAAACTGCCGCCCTGGAATCCAACACCCGGCACCAATAAAAAATAATGTGGAATTAATTTTCGAATCTCTAGCAGGTCGCTGGCCTTGGTGGCACCAACAACAAACATCAGGTTTTCATCGCTTCCCCAATGACTTACTTTTTTTAAAACTGCTTCGTATAAATATTCACTGTCTGTGTTGCTTGATAGTCCAACAATTTTATTTTGGTTTGTGTCATTACCTGGGTTTGTGTCTTCACGAACCAACCTAAGTTGCTCAAAATCTTTGCTACCGGCATTACTGGTTAATCCTAAAACAATAGCCCATTTGTTTTCAAATTCTAAAAAAGGTTTTACACTGTCTTCTCCCATATATGGTGCAACTGTTATTGCATCAAAATTCAGGTTTTCAAAAAATGCTTTTGCATATTGGGCCGATGTATTACCAATATCACCACGCTTGGCATCGGCAATTATAAATTGTTCTTTTGGAATATAATTCACTGTTTGTTCCATTGCCTGCCAGCCTTTAACACCCATAGCTTCGTAAAATGCAGTATTTATTTTATAAGCTACGCACAAATCATGTGTAGCATCTATGATTTGTTTATTAAACTCAAAAACAGCATCGGGGTGCGATTGCAGGTGCGGTGGAATCTTTGTAATATCGGTATCAAGCCCAACACATAGATATGAACTTTTTGTTTGAATTTGTTGAATGAGTTGTTTTCTTGTCATGCACCAAAGTTAATCAGTTAAGCGTGATAAAATTTCTTTTGCTATAGCCCTTGAATTATCATCACCTCGTTTATACAACGCTTCAATAATATTTTGTTTTGATTCTTTATCCCGGTTTTGGCTAAGCTTAAAAGTATTTTCAAGGCTTTCAACTTCTATATAAAATCCAACAATAGCTTTCAACATTTTATCAATATAATCCTTAGGCAGTTTATCAAACGATGATGGTTTATCAAAACCTTCATACTTATCAGTAATATTTTTTACAGCTTCATAAGTTCCCTGTTCATCTTTAAAAATTATTTTTCCTTTGGCATGTACCACCATATAGTCCCAGGTGCTGCCAACGGTTGGATTAGTGTACCAGCTTGCACTTACCTGTGTATGTGGCCCATTAAATATCACCAAT
>DAOLYC010000024.1:12448-13625 GCA_035425605.1 Ferruginibacter sp. | reverse complement strand
TTACTGGTTCCTGGAACCTGTACACCTGCCTGAATTTATCTTTGTCAATATCGTATTTGCTTATCCCCTGCGAATGGCTGAGGAGCAGGTCGCCATTCTTACACTTGAAAAAGTAAATGAACTTATCATCGGGTAACCCTTCCTGTATGGGTACCATAGTGAAGGTTTTTCCATCAAATTTTTGTATCCCGTTTGGAAAACTAATCCAGCAAAAATTGTTTTTATCAAATTCCATATCGTTCAAAGTGGTTTGCAATAACCCCTCATTTACGCTATAGCTGAAAGAATTAAACCTTTCGATGGATTGGGCTTGAAGGGTAAAATATTGTATCATAAATACAGCAACCATTATATATTTATTTACCCTCATCAGTATTTTCCAATAGTTTATGTTCATCAAATTACATAATCTCATTTAGATTGACGCTATCCAAATGGATTATTGTTTGCTTTATGTACATGGTTTTTATTTGATAAAAATTACCACCAGGCTTATCGCCAAACAATACTCCATTCTATCCTTTCTGAAAACCTGTTTATTCCATATACTGTAATACTCGTTTAAAAGTATAACTGCTTTAATAATTGGCATGTTTTAATCCAGCCCTTCATTATAAATGCATTAATTATAAACACATGAAAAAGAAAATCTTTACTTTTTTTTTAAGTTTCCTTGCTGTTAGTTTTTTACATGCGCAAACATGGGATGGCAGCGCCAGTACTGATTGGAACACCCCTGCCAACTGGAGCACCAACGCCATTCCCATTGCAAGCGGTAATGTTATTATCCCAAATACTGCAAATGATCCGGTACTGGCAAATGATGTAACCATTGCTTCCCTCACCATGAGTGCCGGAAGTGTGCTTGATTTCAACGGGTTTACCTTAACAGTTTCGGCGGCAGTGGATATAAACGGGGCAACCCTAAACAACAGTAATGTTGCAACAGATATTAACCTGATCTTTAGTGGCAATTCATTGAAGTTAATTAGTAACTCCACCATTAATGACCATGTTCTGTTTACCCTTAGCGGAACCGGGCAATTCCGGGAAGGATCTGGCGGAGCCAATACCTTTAACGGAAATGCAGGTTTTAATATCAACAGTTCGCCAACCTTTTATATCGGCTATGGCAACATCCCTGCAAACGCTTCGGCCTTTAATGGCAACGTAACGG
>DAOLYC010000024.1:0-12348 GCA_035425605.1 Ferruginibacter sp. | reverse complement strand
TACCCTTATGCTTACTGCCTTTAATGTAAATGGATTTAGAAGCCCTTCAACACATTATTTTAGCCAAAACAATATAACAGCAACGGTAAATCTTAGTGATGGGGCAACTAATACAGGAGTTGTGAATTTGAGTGAAAATACATTCAACGGTGATGTAACGTATGCCAACAATTCGGCTGCGACTGCAAGGGAATCAACTGGCGGATCTAATATTTATAACGGCAACCTTACCCTGGTAAGGAATGCAGGGGGCATTGCGGTTGCTTATAATACCCCAACCTATATAAATGGCAATTTAATATTAAACTCCGCTACGGGCATTAATTTTACAGATACGGTAAAATTTGGTGGCGGTACAGCCACTGTTATTGAACAACTGGGTACACAGGCCATTGTTATGCCCAAACTGCAAATGGCTAAAACAGGTACGGGCAGCCTTAGCCTGAATGATTCATTAACCATCTCTGATAAATTAAATTTTGGCGGCGGACTTATTATCGGTAGTGGAAGTAATTTCTTAAAATTTTTGAATGGCTCTGTGTATGCCGATACTACAAAATTCAGCCATGTTAAAGGGCCTGTTCGCAAAGTGGGAAACAGTATTTTTACATTTCCCATAGGTACCGATACCAGCTTGAACCTTGTTGCCATGTCGGCACCGGGGCTTGCCACCGATGTATTCAGTGCTGAATACAAACTAAAAAATCCAAGCCTCGATGGTTTTGACACCAGCCTGCGTGGAGCGCCATTGCTACGCATCAGTGGTTGCGAATATTGGGTTGTTCAAAGAATAACAGGCTCCAGTAACGTATTTCTTACTTTCAGTTTTATGCCTCCCTGTGCCCTTAATCACTGGTACATAAGCGACCCCTCTTATGTGCGTATAGCCCGCTGGACCGGAGGCGGAACCCCCGTATGGGAAAACCTGGGCAATAGCGCCAGTACCGGAACCATTAATGGCACCATTACCACCGGCGCTGCCGTTACCAACTTCAGCCCCTTTACTTTTGCTTCGATAGATCTTTCCATAAATTTATTACCGCTAACCCTTAAATATTTTATTGCCGAAAAAATGACCGGGAAAGTTAAACTACAATGGCGTACCGATAATGAAATCAATACCTCAAAGTTTGAAGTGGAAAGAAGCACAGATGGTAGAAATTTTGCTTCGGTTTATTCCACCCCGGCTTTCAGCACACAGGGCGAGCATGATTACCTTGCTTATGATGCATCGCCGGCACCCGGTTTAAATTATTACCGCTTAAAGATGATTGACAGGGATGGAAAATATACATTAAGTTATATAGTCAGGATAGACTTTAGCAAAACATATGATATCAGTGTTATACCCAACCCGGCAAAAGATTATTTTATCCTGACAGGCTCAGGCGATTTTGAAAAAGTAGAAATAATAGATATAAGGGGCAAAATGGTTAGGCAGTATAACAGGTCAATAAGCAGATGGTACAGCCTTTCTGGGATTTCAAGTGGTATTTATTTTATCCGCCTGGCAGGGGCTAAAGAAAAAATAACAACTAAACTCATTATAGAATAATACTGGCCATTTATAAAAATGATAACTAAATCTGATTATGAATTTTGAAAAAAGCAGTTATGCCAATGATTTGCCCCAAAAAGATGTAGCTATCATTATTATCCTCTTCCTGGTTATTGTACTTGCATAGCATGGGTGGATGGTAAATAATATTTTACTTTCGGTGCATGTTTAACATCGAATTTAAAGCCGCCGCAATCAACCTTGATGAGTTGGAAAACTTATTGAAGAAGCATAATCCCCTCTTCATTGGCGAAGATCATCAAATTGATACTTACTTCAATGTAAATTCCGGAAGGTTAAAATTAAGAGAAGGTAATATTGAAAATGCATTGATACATTACGAAAGGGAAGATACCGCAGGTGCTAAAGCCAGCAGGGTATTGCTGTACCAGCACCAACCCGATAAAAATTTAAAAGATATCCTCATCAAAACGCTGGGTAAAAAAATAGTAGTTGATAAAAGAAGAAAGATTTATTTTATTGATAATGTAAAATTTCATTTTGATACAGTTGAAAGATTGGGAACTTTTGTAGAAGTAGAAGCTATTGATAAAAATGGCAGCATAGGCAAAGAAAAACTTCAACAACAATGTAATGATTACGCAATATTATTGGGTATTAAAGAAGATGATTATTGCCAGTATTCTTACAGTGATATGCTGCTGGAACTAACTTAGTAAATATGATTACAAAGAAGAACAGTTTTAACAAACAGGTTTATATATGTTCCTTGAAGTTAAAATGCCTTCTGCCTATCTTTACAGCATGGCAGAAGATTTAACCATCGCACAAGGCACTAAAGAAGAAATTTACCAATCCCTTATTCCGCAAATAAATGGTTTGCTTGATGGCGAACCTGACCTTATTGCCAACCTGGCCAATGTTGCTGCTGCATTGAAAGAACAATTCGGATGGCTATGGGTTGGTTTCTATATTGTAAAAAATAAAGAGTTGGTACTTGGACCGTTCCAGGGGCCGGTGGCCTGCACCCGTATAAAAAAAGGAAAAGGCGTTTGTGGCACAGCCTGGCAAAATGCCAAAACATTAATTGTGCCTGATGTAGAAAAATTTCCCGGCCATATTGCCTGCAGCAGTTTATCGAAATCTGAAATTGTTATCCCGCTTTTAAAAAATAAAAAAGTGGTTGCTGTGTTAGATGTTGATAGCGATGAGCTTGATAAATTTGATGAAACTGATAAAAAATACCTGGAAGAAATTGTTGATGCAATTGTACTTTAGGGTTTGGGTTCATTATCTTTCCACTCCCATAAATAACGGCAGGCATAAGTTCTGTAAGGGCTCCAATTTTTTGAAATACCCAGCATTTTCTCTTTCATAACTTTTTTATCTGTTTCATCAATTTTATATAGTTTGCAAATGGCTTGTTGTAATCCTAAATCATCTACTGCAAACACATCTTCTCTCCCTAATGTAAACATCAATATCATTTCTACCGTCCATTGGCCTACACCTTTTATTTGTGTAAGATATTTCACTAGTTCTTCATTGCTCATTTTATGCAGTTTTGCATCGGTAATCTTTTCGTCAATAAAAAAATTACAGACATTTAATACATAATTAGCTTTTGCATTGCTAAGGCCAATTCCTCTTAAAGTTTCAAATGGTGTACTTGCAATTTGTGTTGCAGTAGGGTTTTTTGTTTTATACAATGCTAAAAACCGGCGATGAAAAACATCAGCAACTTTTGTACTTAACTGCTGGCTCATGATAGAATTACACAAATGAAGATGTACATTTTTTCTTTTTACCAATACAAAAGGTTGTTGTGGTTCAATTATCTTTTTTAACCTTTTGTCTTTAGTAAGATGAATGATGTGCTCCATATTGGCTGATTATTTTATTTTGGCTAACCGATTAGTTAAAAAAAGAAGTATCTGTTATTACAATTTTTTAAAATGCAGAAACATGCAGATAAAAATATTTTTTTTCGCTTAGCGCTAAGCCTGTCTTCCTATTTAGTTTATATCCCAACTCATATCGCCGCTTTTTTCATCTTTTAAATTAATGCCTGCCTGGGCAAGTTCATTTCTTATTTTATCACTTGTTGCAAAATCTCTTTTAGCTTTTGCTTCTTTTCTAATATCAATCAATAACTCCATTACATTATTAAGCAACTTATTGTTTGCCCCTTCATTCTTCAATCCAAAAACATCTTCCAGGTAAGCTTTAAATTGTTGCTGTAGTAATGTTAGTGTAATTGCAGATATTGCTTCAACTTTTATCAGCCCGTCTTTTATCGAATTAATTACCGGCACCAGTTCAAACATACTGCCTAAAACTTTTGCGGTATTAAAATCATCATTCATAAATTCATCAAACTCTTTAACAAGTTTATTCACCCTGGCATCCAGCTCTGCATCGGTTGCCATTTGCCCTTCGGGTGCTACCAATTGCTTTAGCGTTTCATAAGCATCCCAAAGTCTTTTAAATCCTTTTTCTGATGCTTGCAACGCTTCATTACTAAAATCAAGTGTGCTTCGGTAATGGGTTTGCAGCATAAAGAACCTCACCGTCATGGGGGCGTAGGCCTTTTCCAAAAGCGGGTGGTTACCCGTAAAAAGTTCTTCGGGCAAAAAACCATTTCCCAATGATTTACTCATTCGGGTACCATTAACCGTTAGCATATTGGTGTGCATCCAAAAATTTGCGGGGCTAACATGGTAACATGCCTGGCTTTGGGCAATTTCATTGGTATGGTGAGTAGCAGCAAGATCCATCCCTCCGCCATGAATGTCAAATTTTTTGCCAAGGTATTTTTCACTCATTGCCGAGCACTCAATATGCCAGCCCGGAAAACCCATTCCCCAGGGGCTTGGCCATTGCATCAAATGCTCCGGATTTGCTTTTATCCATAACGCAAAATCAAGCCTGCCCCGTTTTTCATCCTGTCCACCAAGTTCCCTGGTTCCTTCCAAAAGATCGTCCATTTTTCGGTTAGTTAAAATACCATAAGGTTGTTCCTTGTTATATTTTTCAACATCAAAATAAACAGAGCCGTTCACTTCGTATGCAAATCCGTTATCAATAATCTGTTGTGTTATTTTTATTTGTTCTGCAATATGGCCTGTGGCTGTTGGTTCAATTGAAGGTGGCAGGTTATTCAACAATTGCATAACATGGTGAAAACCCAATGTATATTTCTGCACAATTTCCATGGGTTCAATCTTTAGCAGCCTTGCCTGCTTACTAAATTTGTCATCCCCTTCATCACGGTCGCCTTCCAGGTGGCCGGCATCCGTAATATTTCGCACATACCTTACTTTGTACCCCAGGTAAACTAAGTAGCGATATATAATATCAAAAGAAATAAAAGTGCGGCAGTTGCCCAGGTGCACATCGCTGTAAACAGTAGGGCCGCACACATACATACCCACATGGCCTTCGGTAATGGGCGTAAAAATTTCTTTTTCCCTTGAAAGTGTATTGTATATTTTTAAAGACATGTTTTTTTATTTTGTACCCATCAGTGGGTTATTAATTTAGCTTCATTGGCGTCGCACTCTTGTACAGTTAAGCAACAGGCAGCAGCAAAACGCAACAGAAAATTTTTGTAAAGATATTAAGCAATGCCGCAAGGGCAACAGAAAAGTTGATATGTGTTGATTTTCTTCATGAAGTGTGCTAAGGTATTACTTTTTAGGTAATTCTATATCGGTAATAACCGGAAAATGATCGCTCAGCTTTTTTTTGATGAGTTTAAATTGTTGTACCTCTATTTTTTTATCTACAAAAATATTATCAATCCTCAATACCGGCGATATGCCACTGAAAGTACGGCCCAGCCCACCTCCTTTTTCAACAAAGGCATTCTTTAATTTGCCGCCAATGGTATGATAGGCATAGCTGTTAGGCACATCATTAAAATCGCCACATACAATAACCGGGTAAGGGCTTTTATCTATCTCAGCTCTTATACGATCGGCCTGGATTTGTCTTTTTAAAAACCCTTTTTTAAATTTTCCGATAATACTTTTCGATTCTTTAATTGCATTCTTATCCTCAACAGTTGGCTTATCAATGTATTTTAAATTAGAGCGACTAAACCGTAAAGATTGTAGGTGTACATTAAATACCCTGATGGTGTCATCACCCTTAACAATATCCACATACTGAAAAATAGAGTTATAATCCCTGGGATACCAGCTTACCGTTTGCTTATTAATAATGGGATATTTTGAAAAAACGATGATACCAAAGTGGGCATATCCCCAAAAATCTTCTTTGCTGTTATATGAATAGAAATAGTTTTTAAAATTCAATTTGTTTAAAAAATCATCAATATGGCCATGCGTCTTTACTAAACTGTCTTCGGCCACCATTTCCTGAAAGCAGGCAATATCGGGTTCGTAATCATTAATGATCTCAAACATCTGTTTTTTTACCGCCGGGTGTTCTTTATCTTCCATTACATTAAACTGAGCTACATTCCAGGTCATTACCCTTATATCTTTTTGTTGTTTTTGCTTATTAAAAGTAAAAGACAAACGCAGCGGTATTATATTGGTTACCGGATTATAAGCCAACACTATTGAAACCAACGATATTAGCGCCAGTTGGGGCTTTACAAATAACCAGAAAAAAATAAAGGCCAGTAATATCAATAAAAAGTAAAAAGCAGAAAGTGTAAGAAATCCTATTGGCCAAAAATGTTCGGGTTTAAAAAGATATCCGTAGCAACCCAGTAAAAAAAGTATGGCCGTTATGCTGTTAACAACAATAAAAAACTTTTTAGTAAACCTGCGGATTAAGCTTTTGGCCATAATATAAAAATAATGCTCCCGTTCTTAAAGTTTTGTATAGAAAGAATGCTACTAATCTTCGCTAGCCCTTTTTAAAATATCTTTTTCTTCTTTAGTAAGCTGGTCCATCCCATTCTGGCTTATTTTATCAAGTATTTCATTAATGCGCTGTTCAGTTACATTAGATGTTTTTTTATACGGGTTTCGGTTCCCGGTATTATAAAATACTTTTTCTTTTATTTTGTTGCCCGTTTTATTCTTGTAAGGATTAAATAAATTCATAAACCAGTAATAAAATTTATTCATCCATACGCTTCCGTCAATCTTTTTTTGTAATAATAATACAAATAAAAAACCTGCAAGTGCGCCTGCTATATGTGCAATAGCAATAGCTCCGGGCTTATCTGCTACCGATACCAGGTCAACTGCAAAATAAACCGCAGTTAGTACCCAAAGAGGAACCCCATTTCGAATATGCCTTAATAAACGATACCCTGGCGCTATTAAAGTAGTTGCTGCGGCAATTGCCATTATTGAAGCGTTTGCACCCAACAGCGCTGTAGTATCAATTGCTGTTTTATTGGATGGCAATATGTACGATGCTACCATAAAAACCAGTCCTGCAGCAACGCCTCCATACAAATAAACAGGAAACAATTTTTTATTGCCTGTTAGGTTTTGAAAGATAGAGCCAAATGCCCAAAGCCAAAGCATGTTGCTAACAGCTCTAAACACTTCTACCTCGCTGAACATGAAGGTAAAAATTGTCCAGGGCCTGTTGGCAAATTTTGTAATGCCTGCCGGTAGCTGAAACCAGTTTAGTACCTGGCTGTAAAAAACATTGCTTGAATTATCGTTTACATCAATAGCTACTTTAATAAAAAGCAGGATTAAAAAGAATATTACATTAAACACAAAAAGCCATACCAGCGCATTATCGGGCTGGCCCAGCGTAAAGCGTTGCTTTTTTATTTTATAATCAATATACCTGTCAGATTCTCCCATAATGTAAACAGCTTATACATAAAATTACAACCAGTTAAAACATGTATTTGTTTGTGTTAGTAGAACGTTTTTTTATTTGTTTTGTTCCAAAAAAGAACCAATATAAAGCCCATAACCAATCCTCCCAAATGAGCAAAATGAGCAATATTACCACCCGATGAAGGATACACACCACCAAACAGATCATAAGCAGCCATTAACGCTATTGCGTATTTTGCTTTTACGGGAACAGGAATAGGAAAAATAATCAATTCGGTGTTGGGAAACAGGTAAGCAAACGCTGCAAATAAACCCATAATTGCGCCAGAGGCTCCAACGGCCGGAACGTTTTCGAGTGCCAGGTGCGTAACCCCGGCAGCAAAGCCACAAATAAAATAAAAAATTAAAAACTTTTTGGGTCCCCAGGCTTTTTCTAACAACGAGCCAAACATCCACAACACAAACATGTTAAAGAACAAATGAAAAAAGCCCCCATGTGCAAACATGTGTGTTATCAACTGGTAAGGTTTAAAATAAACTGTGTTGTATGGAAAGAGGGCAAGTAGCCTGGTAATCTTTTCATCGGTACCATCAAATAAATATTGCACCAAATACACCAGTGCATTGATTATTATAAGGTTTAAAACAATGGGTGTTGTGCGTTGAAATCTGTTTCCGTAATTATTAAAAGCCATGTTACAAATTTAGTTGTTTAAAGCCTAACCGGCCATGCATAGGTCTTTGATCTTTGCTAAAGTTTTTAAAATATAATTCAAATTTTTATTCTTCTTTCAATTTAAGCAATACCACGCACTCGATGTGATGTGTGTGCGGAAACATATCTACCGGCTGAATTTTTTCTATCGAATATTTTTCGCTCAACAACCCCAGGTCTCTGGCCTGGGTGGCGGTATTACAACTTACATACACAATTTTAGGCGCTGCTATTTCCAGTAATTTGTTCACTAATTTTTCGTGCATTCCGGCTCTCGGCGGATCGGTAATAACCACATCGGGACAGCCATGAGCTTTAAAAAAATCATCATTACATATTTTTATTACATCGCCTGCAAAAAAATGGGCGTGTTTAATATTATTTAACGCAGCATTTTCTTTTGCATCTTCTATGGCCTCATCTATCGCTTCAACACCAATTACTTTTTTTGCGGCTTTACTTACAAAAATTCCAATACTGCCTGTGCCGCAATATAAGTCGTACACAATTTCATTGCCGGTAAGCCCTGCAAAATCTTTTGCTACCGAATAAAGTTTTTCGGCCTGTTGGGTATTGGTTTGAAAAAAAGATTTAGGAGATATCTTAAACTCAAATGCATCATCGTTATTTCCTGTAAACAGTTTTTCTGTAACATATCCTTTTCCAAAATATACCTGTGGGGTAAGGTCATAAATGCTGTCGTTCCATTTTGGGTTGATGGTATATAATAAGGTAGTAATTTCCGGCAGCTCTTTTAATATATGATCAAGCAATATTTTACGGTTTGTCTCGTCATCGTGGTTTAAACATATATTAACCATTAGCTCGCCTGTACTGCATAACCTTATTATGATATTACGCAGCCAGCCGGTATGTTGCCGTATATCGTAAAACGAAAAATTATTTCTTTTGGCAAAAGAACGTACGGTGTTCCTAATCTTATCATTTACATCATCCATCAAAAAACAGGTTTCAATGTCAATCACCTTATCAAAAATACGGGGCACATGAAACCCCACAGCACCTTCAGCCGGCGGAAGGCTGGGGTTGGTAATTTCTTGGGGCAATAAATATCTTTTATTGCTAAATGTAAATTCAAGTTTATTTCTGTATTGTTCAGTTTTATCAGCGCCTATAATAGGTAATATTGGGGGCAAGGTAATTTTGCCGATGCGGCGCAGGTTTTGTTCTACTTCCTGCTGTTTATACTGCAGTTGTTTTGCATAAGGCAACATTTGCCATTTACAACCGCCGCAAATACCAAAATGCTGGCAAAATGGAACAACTCTTTCTTTAGATGGCGCTGTTATACGTATTACTCTGCCTTCGGCCCAGTCTTTTTTATTTTTTACAAGTAAAACATCTGCCGTGTCGCCCGGTACAGCACCCGATATAAATACCACCTTACCCTCAACTTTGGCAAGTGCTTTTCCTTCGGCTGCATAATCTGTTACCAACAGGTTTTCAAGTATTATTTGTTTATTTTTTTTTCTCACAGCAGCAAAAATACCGTTATCCGTTCAATATTGTTTTGTTAACAATTTGTCATTGTTACATTTACCAAAAGCCCCTGTTTGCATATAAACCAACCATTTTAAATACATTTGCTATCCTTAAACAATGATGAAAAAATACGTAATTTTCTTTTTTGCCAGCATAACCTCATTAACCGCATTTGCTCAGGGTTATCAAATTAACCTTAATGCGCCTGATTATAAAAACGGCATCACTTATCTTACCTATTACATGGGTACTAATTTTAATGTTGCCGATTCTGCAGCGATGGGTATTAATGGAAAAGCTGTTTTTAAAGGCGCCACAAAATTACCGCCGGGCATTTATGCTATATTTTTACCGGGTAAACGATTGAGGGTTGAATTTTTAATAGATAAAGAACAAAATATTTCTATTACTGCCGATACATCAGACCTGGTTAATAAAACTGTTGTTACGGGCTCAAAAGAAAATATCCTGTACGATCAATACCAAAAATTTGCTGCATCAAAAGGAAAGGTTATTCAACAGGAACGAAATGCTTATACAAACGCTGTTACAAAACAGGATTCTATACTGCATGAAAAAAAATTCACCACTGCCAATAATGAATTGAATACTTACAGGGAAAATATTATAAAAAACCAGCCGTCATCTATGATGGCTGCTTTATTAAATGCTATGAAAGAGCCTGTATATAATTATAAGGTTCCGCTTACAAGGCAAGACAGTCTTGATAATTACAATGAATACAAAAAACATTATTGGGATGGTATAACATTTATGGATGACAGGATAATACGAACTCCCTTTTTTATAAAAAAATTAGAACGCTATTATCGTGAAGTTATTTCTCCCGATCCGGACAGTATCATAAAAGATATAGATTATAAATTATTACTGGCACGTTCGGTTCCGGAAATGTATAAGTTTTTACTAAACTGGATAACAGACGAGTTCATCAACCCAAAATACATGGGGCAGGATGCAGTATTTGTGCAGCTTTTTGAAAAATACCATAGCAAAGGAGTAAGCTACTGGCTTAGTCAAAAGCAATTAGATGCTATTAGCCGCCGGGCATATATGCTAATGGCTAATTTAATTGGCGAAAAAGCTGCCGATTTGGAAATGCTTGATTGGCAAAACAAACAGGCGTCCCTGTATAACATAATTGCAGATTACACCGTTGTTTGTTTTTGGGATCCCAATTGCGGGCATTGTAAAGAAGAAGTGCCCAGGCTTGATTCCATTTACAGGGCAAGTTGGAAAAACCATGATGTGAAAATATTTGCTGTGCTTACTCCCGATAGTAAAACCAATGTATTGCCCGAATGGGTAAAGTTCATTAAAGAACACAACCTTACCGCCTGGACACATGTTTATAAAACCAAAGAAATGGAAGATGCTGACTATGCTGCTCAAAGACCAGGTTTTAGGCAACTGTACGATATTACAGTAACACCTACCATATATTTGCTTGATAAGGAAAAACACATTATTGGTAAAAAACTTACGCTTGAGCAATTAAACGATTTGCTTGAAGTAAAATGGGCAATGACCCCGTCAAAATAAAACATATACCGGCTTATGAAAAAAATATTCTTCTTATTTGCATTTGTGCTAAGTATCAAGTCAGTTTTCTCTCAAACCATATTCACCTATGGAAATAATGCTGTTGATAAAGCAGAATTTTTACGTGCCTACGAAAAAAATAAAACTCCGGTAGCCGATAAAGAAAAAGCGCTACGAGAATACCTGGATCTGTATATAAAATTTAAACTGAAAGTAAAAGCTGCCCTGGACTTAAAACTTGATACCCTGCATCAATTAATTTATGATGCACAAAGTTTTCGTAGCCAGATAGAACAAAGCTATTTAAACAATGAAAAAGCAGAAGAAGGATTAATTACCGAAGCTTTTAACAGGGGTAAAAAAGATCTGCATGTTTTACATTTTTTTGTAAAATCAGACACTGCAATGAATATTGCCGATAGTTTAAACGCTTACAAAACAATTGAAAAAATTTATAAAGCTTTAAACAGTGGAAAAACAGATTATGCAAATATTATTGCTGCCGGGCCTGCTACAGCCACTGAGGCCGACCTGGGTTTTGTAACAGTTTTTACTTTGCCCTATGAATATGAAAATATCATTTATAGTTTAAAAGAAGGACAAGTAAATAAGCCTTATCGCTCAAAAAGCGGCTGGCATATATTTAAACTGGTTGATGAAAGAAAAGCTGTAGGCAAATGGAAAGTTGCACAGATATTAATTTCAATTGCTCCGGATGCAACTGATACTGATAAGAAAAATTACAAAAGCAGGGTAGATTCTGTTTACCACTTGCTACAGAATGGCGGCGATTTTGGTAAGCTTGCCCGTCAGTTTAGTGATGATAAAACAACGTATGGCAACAACGGCCTCTTGCCCGAATTTGGTACCGGCAAGTATGATATTGCTTTTGAAAATGAAATTTTTAAGCTTTCAAAAGATGGCGAAATAAGTAAGCCTTTTTTAAGCCCCTATGGTTATCATATTGTAAAAAGAATTTCACAAACCCCGGTTCCCGAAAATATTTCTGATCCGGCATACCTTTTTGACCTTAAATTAAAAACCGAACAGGATAGCCGGATAAATATTGCAAAAGATTTGTTTTTAAAAGAGATATTGAAAAAAGTAAATTTTAAAAAAACAAACTTTGTATCCAATGCCGATCTATTTCGTTTTGCTGATAGTGTAATTAAAAACCCAAATGCAGAAACAAGTAACAAAGTAAAATTTCCTATTACACAAAAAGTAGTGGGTATGAAGAATGGAAAAACGGAATTTTTACTCAA
>DAOLYC010000023.1:0-13672 GCA_035425605.1 Ferruginibacter sp. | reverse complement strand
CCACGCTTTTACGGGCTGTTTCTATTGCCATACGGGTTTCTCTTCCATAAGAATAAATAGAAGAAGGGTTGCCGAATTTTTCGGTTAAATACGGCATCATCGTTTCCAAAACTGTGGGGTCGAGTGCCGTGGTTGCTGCATTGTCAAAATAAATTCGGTTCATAGCTGTTTTGAAGTTTACATCATTTTACCAATATCCTGCATCAGTTTCTTTGCTATATTATCTGCTTTCGATTCGTAATCACTTTCGGAATAAATTCTAATGATAGGTTCGGTGTTGCTTGTGCGTAAATGAACCCAATCGTTAC
The DNA here is from genome assembly GCA_035425605.1 of Ferruginibacter sp. Lineage (GTDB taxonomy): Bacteria > Bacteroidota > Bacteroidia > Chitinophagales > Chitinophagaceae > Ferruginibacter. Next base: position 13,364 of record DAOLYC010000023.1, on the reverse strand, counting down.
CAAATTCTATCTTTAACCCATCTTCTGTATTTATTGGATGGTTTTTATAAAGGTTTCTTATATTTTCAAAAATAGCTTTTACATCAGTGCCATTTAAAAGTTCAATTTTATTTTTACTAATGAAATAATCGGGATAAGTACTGCGTAATTTTTTTATGCTTTTGTTACTTTTTGCCAGGTGCGATAAAAATAATGCAATGCCAATTAGTGCATCCCTTCCATAATGTAAGTCGGGAACAATAATGCCGCCATTTCCTTCGCCGCCAATTACAGCATTTACAGCTTTCATCTTATTTACCACATTTACTTCGCCTACCATACTGGGAAAATATTCGCCGCCATGTTTATGTGTTATATCTTTTAAAGCCCTTGTTGATGACATGTTGGAAACCGTATTTCCTTTTCTACTACTTAGGATATAATCGGCTACAGCCACCAGGGTATATTCTTCGCCAAACATGCTGCCATCTTCACACACAAAACAAAGCCTGTCCACATCCGGATCAACGGCAATGCCTAAATGAGCATTGTGTTTTACAACTGCATTGCTTAGTTCTTTCAAATGTTCGGGCAAAGGCTCGGGGTTATGTGCAAATTTTCCATTTACTTCTTCATTTAGTACAATAATATCGGTTACGCCCAATTGTTTTAATAAAGCAGGAACAGCAAAAGCACCAGTGCTGTTAACAGCATCAACTACTATTTTAAATTCTTTGTTTTTTATTGATGCAATATCTACCAGTTCATATTTAAGTATTGCATCAATATGGTTCTGCAGTAAACTATCATTTTTTGTATAAGCACCCAGCTTATCAACAGGGGCAAATTTAAATTCTTCTTTTTCGGCCATTTCCAAAATATACTTCCCTTCATCGGCACTAATAAACTCACCTTTGCTGTTAAGCAATTTTAATGCATTCCATTCTTTAGGATTGTGGCTGGCGGTAAGTATAATGCCACCAGCAGCAGCTTCAAATATAACAGCCATTTCAACAGTTGGTGTAGTGCTTAAACCCAGGTCAATCACATCCAGGCCCAGACCTATCAAAGTATTTGAAACCAGGTTGCTCACCATCTGGCCACTAATGCGGCCATCACGACCAATTACAATTTTATTATTGCCAGCTTGCTGCAATATCCAACTTCCGTAAGCTGCAGCAAATTTAACTATATCTACAGGTGTAAGGTTTTCATTTGTGTTTCCGCCAATGGTTCCACGTATGCCGGAGATACTCTTTATCAAAGCCATTTTAAATCCTTTTTAGGGATGGCAAAGATAAGAAACTGTTAGCAGTTACTAAATTGTGATTTCAATGAGCAGGTATGTTCATTGATTTTATAAAACCGCTGCTCTTATTCCATTAACTTTGCAATTATGCAAAAAACCTGGTTTAAAGAATGGTTCAATTCTTCTTACTATCATTTGCTTTATTTTAAAAGAGATCACAAAGAAGCTGCGATTTTTATTGATAACCTCATCAATTATTTAAAACCATCTACTGGCAGCCGTATGCTTGATGTGGCCTGTGGTAAAGGAAGGCATTCTATTCAACTGGCTAATAAAGGTTTTGATGTAACCGGTATTGATTTAAGCGATTACAGTATCAACTCTGCTTTGCAACATGCTTCAGAAACGCTTCATTTTTATAAACACGATATGCGATTACCCTTCTGCATAAATTATTTTGATTACGCTTTTAATTTTTTTACCAGCTTTGGGTATTTTAAAACCCGGCGAGAGCATGATAATACCATACGTACCATTGCCCAGGCTATAAAAAAAGAAGGAGTTTTTGTGATGGATTTTTTAAATGTACATTATGCCGAAGATCACCTGGTTCATCAATTGCAAAAAGAAATTGAAGGCATCAATTTTATCATCACCAAATGGTTTGATGAAACTCATTTTTATAAAAAGATAATTATAGAAGATGAAGCATATCCCGAACCCCTTGAATTTATAGAAAGGGTTGCAAAATTTTCGCTGGGCGATTTTACCGAAATGTTTGCTTACCAGGGATTACAAATACAGGAAGTATTTGGCGATTACGATTTTGGAATTTATGATGTAAAGAAATCGCAACGTATGGTGATGATTGCAAAAAAGGTAAATGCCTGACAGGTTCAAAAATATCAACTACTTATTTTTATTATTAATCAACATCCACCTGGCGGTTTCATAAATGGCCGAAGTTAGTTGCGACAAGTGTGCTTTTATAGAATCTTCCTGTAGGTTACTTAACAGCGGCAGGTTGTTACGTACCGGCACCAGTTCTTCTTTTTTTATACGAATGTTTTTACGAAAATAATAATCATTATTTACCACGCCTATCCAGCCGGGTGCATGATAAATTATAAATGCGGCATTTTCTTTTTTACCAGAATCGAGCAAGTCACGGCCAAGCGTTGTATTTAAATAAGGCTCTTGTATCATACCGGCTACGGTTGGCAAAATATCTATCTGCGATACAGCTTCTGTTCTTTTTTGTGGCGATAGTAATGCCGGTGCATAAAATAGCAAGGGCACATGTTCATCACTAAGGCGTTGTTCAGTCCAGGCTTGAGGATAAATTGCTGTTGCATTTCCTTCCACACCATGATCGCCTGTAAAAACAAAAATGGTATTTTTAAAGTAAGGGTTGTTTTCGGCAGCTTCCATAAATTTTTTTATACAATAATCCATATAGGCAAAAGCATGATATTCTTTAAGCGATTCAAAACCGTATTTAAGTAATTCTTCATCGGGTATAACCTGTTTTTTAAAATCTGTATCTTCTACAGGTATATCAAAAGGGCGATGATTATCGGCAGTTTGTATAAATGCAAAAAATGGTTTTTGTTGTTTGGCCAGTACGTCGTTGGCTTCTAAAAACAAATTTTTATCGCTAATGCCCCATACATTCAGGTTTGCAGCTTTATAATCTCCTTCTTCATATACATGCAGGCTGTCAATATTTTCAAACAATCCTTTAAAATTATTAAACTGGCTTCTACCTCCCAGGAAATAAAATTTTTGGTATCCTTCAAAATTATTTACAATGGTACGTTGGTTAACCGATTCGGCATTACGGGTAGAAAATTTAGAAAGCTGTACATCGGGTATGCCTGAAAGTATTGCAAAAACACCACGGGCAGTACCAAATGTTGGTGTAAAACATCTTTCAAAAAAAATACCATTGTTGCACAGTTCATTAAAATAAGGAGTGCTGTTTAAAGGATTGCCGCTCATGGAGCTTTTGTACATGCTAAAACTTTCGCAAATAACCACCACTATGTTAGGCTGACTTTCCAGGGCTTTACTGCCCGGCTGAACCAGCCGTGCATAAGGGTTTTGCTTACTGGCTCTGTTCTGCAGATTTAAAAAATCTGCAATGCTATTATAATATTCAGCCGCTTTATTATTATGATCGGCTTTCCTAAACCTTAGCGTTGTAAAAAAGTTTTGCAGAGGATTTAAAGCAAGGTTACTTTTAAATTCATCATTTAAACTAAAAGCCTTGAAAAAATTGAGTGGTTTTATTGTTAAGAACCCATAAACAAACCAAGCCAGTAGCAGCAATGCTGCGGCATGCCAACGGCGGCGGTACCAAAATTTATGAATATTTATATTTTTTTCTGTTACATCTACATGCATGCGCCTGAACATCCATGTCATCATTACCACTGCACCGGCAAGACCAAGAAGTATCCATACAATTGGATAGCTCTGCCAAACCATTTGTAAACTTTCACGTGGGTCTTCGGCAAAAATCAGTGCATCTGCATTAAGCCTTGCATTGATGTAGGCAAACTGTCCAAAATCGGCACCATAAAAAAACAAAACAAGTAAGGTTAAAAAACCTAAGTAAATCGTCCAAATTTTTTTATTTCTTTCGCTGTAAAAAGGCGAAAAGCGTGTATATAATGAAAGCAGTGCAATGGGTAACAAAATAATGGCAATCCAGCGCAGGTCGTATTTTAATCCTAACCAAAAAGCAGGACCCAGTTCCATTACTTTTATGGTTTCGGGTTTAAAACAAATAACGGTGGCAATACGAAAGGCAGTGAAAATGCATAAGTATATAATGAATAATTTAATTATCCATTGTATGGTTTTAGGAACACGCCTGCTGATGAACATAATGATTAAATATAAGCCTGAACAAAGTATGCGAATATACTGAATAGCACCATATTTATTGAGCTAAGTTATTTGTACAGCTACTATTTCTTATTATTTAAAAGCAGATATTGAGCTGTTTGATAAAATGCATCGGTTAGTTTTTGCATGTAACCTTTAATACTATCGGTTTCTGTTTTCATCGGTATTGGTTCATTGCCCGTCATAGAAACGAAATCAACTTTTCCGGTTTTTAAATTCTTTAGATAATAATATTTATTACCAACCAGGCCAACGGTTTTTACATCATGGTCTATAACAAAGGCATATTTTTCTTTTGGTAAGGCCAATCCATTTTTTATGTATGCGGCTGTATCAAACAGATTTCTTCCCAGCGAATTATTGCTGTACGAAATGTTTGCAAGCGATGCAATGGTTGGCAAAATATCTACCTGCGATGCTATATCATGTATCTTTTGCGGCTTTAATAAACCCGGTGCATAAAAAAGCAATGGAACATGTTCGCAGGTAAGCCCTTGCTCAGTCCAGGCTTTTGGAAAATAATCCAATGTGCCGTTATAACGTATTCCATGATCTCCCACAAAAACAAAAATGGTATTCTTAAAGTAACTTTCGCTTTGTGCTGCCTCCATAAATTTTTGATAACAAAAATCGGTATATCTAAATGCGTTCATTTCTTCGTTACTCTCAAAACCAAACCTTTTTAATGAATCTTCAGAAAATGTTTTTAATTTAAAATCATTCCTATCTTCTTCAGGTATGGTATAAGGCCGGTGGTTATCGGCAGTTTGTATTATTGCAAAAAAAGGGTTGATTTGTTGCCTTAAAACTTTGTTAGCTTCCAAAAATAAATTCTTATCACTGATACCCCAAACATCAATTTTTTTTGCAGTATAGTCATCCTGTTCATAAAGCTTTAAGTTATTGATGTTGTTTGTTAACACCCCACGTATATTAGCCCAGGTAGCGCTTCCTCCTAAAAAATAAAAATTATTGTAGCCTGTAAAACTATTGATGATGGTTTGCTGGTCAACAGCATTGGGATTTCGGCTGGCTGTTTTGGGACTTTCCACATCGGGAATACCGGTAATGGTAGCCCATACACCACGGGCTGTGCCATAGGCTGGCGTAAAACAACGGTCAAAGAAAATTCCATTTTTGCACAACTCGTTAAAATATGGTGTTGTATTTAAAGGATTGTTGTACATACTGCTTTTATATGCACTAAAACTTTCGCAAATAACCAATACTATATTGGGTTTATTGCCAGTTGAATCGGTTACACTGTAAGTTCTTTTAAAATTCAAGTTTACACTATCGGGATTATTTACTTGTAGGTAATTGGCCATCAAATGATAATCTGCCCTAACTTTTTTTATGTCGAAAGTTGAGTTTCTAAAATTTAATGTGCTTAAAAAACTTTGAAAAGGATTTAATGCAAGATTTGCTTTAAAATCATCGCTTAATGTATAGGCATCGCTCCATCGCAATGGAAACTGCCCAATTTTTCCAAAGATAAAAATGCCAAAAAAAAAGAAAGCTATAACATAATGCAGGCTTCGCTTTCTTTTATCAAAATTATATTGCTGTTGGTAATACGCCAGCAGGCGCCCAAAAACAAACTTTGCCAAAAACAATAGTATTAAAGCAACCAATGTTATTGTAAACAAAGGATAAGATTGCCACATCATGTTAATAGAAATGCCGGCATCCTGGAGGTAGTTTAGTACAGTGGCATTAAGGCGCTGGTGCAGATAATCAAAATGATAATAATCGATAGCCAGCACCAATACCATTATCATAAAAATTAAAGTAATTAAAAAATTCCAGATTTTTTTTGCGCTATAGTTTTTAAAAGGATTTAAATATGGTATGGCACATAATAGCATAATGGCAAGACCAATAATACTCAGCACCCTGGCATCGTACCTGAACCCCATAATAAATGCTGAGCCGGAGAAAGCTTTGCCGGGAGGATTAAACGACCAATAGATTATTAATCTTGACAAGGTCATTACAACAAGTAATATTAGTAACACCGAAAATATCCAACGCAAAAGTTTTGGTATTTTTTGTAAAAACAACATGCACAATAATTTAATAGTTATCAAAATTAGTTTAATTATTTTTGGATAGCGGCTATTTAACACACAACTTGCATTTGATGGAACAACTAATTAATTACGATAAGTATTTATTCAAGGTTATCAATCACCAATGGAGCAATTCTTTTTTCGACTGGCTGATGCCCTTTCTAAGAAATTCAACTATGTGGGTGCCTTTGTATCTTTTTATGATTTTACTGATTAGCATCAATTTTAAAAAAACAGGCTGGTGGTGGGTTGTGTTTGCAGCAGGTACGGTAATCTTATCCGATTTTGTAAGCAGCAAAATTATCAAAGAAAACATAATACGCTTACGGCCATGTAATGATTTAAGTATTGCCGATTGGGTGCATGTATTGGTTGGCTACAGGCCTCAAAGCTCCAGTTTTACATCCTCACATGCAGCCAATCATTTTTCAATTGCAACTTTTTTATACATATCACTTAGTAAACAATTTAAAAATTGGCCATTTTTATTTTTCCTTTGGGCATTCAGTATTTCTTATGCTCAAATGTATGTAGGCGTGCATTACCCTATTGATATTTTCTGTGGAGGTTTAATTGGAATACTTATCGGATATTTGTCGGGAAAATCGTTTAATAAAAACTACGGTTTAGTTTAATACCAATGGTAGAAGTTTTCATATTGTCGTTTCTTATAATTGTAAATGCTCTTTTTGTTATGGCAGAAATAGCATTGGTAAGCGCTCGCAAAGCCAGGCTTGAAAGTATGGCAAAAAAAGGCGATTTAAAAGCTAAAGTAGCGCTGGACCTGGCAGAAAATCCAGAAAAGTTTTTATCTACAGTACAAATATTTATTACACTTATTGCTATTTTAACGGGTGTTTATTCTGGAGAAAGATTTAGTGGATATGTACAACCCTATATTGAAAAGATAGAATTATTTAAACCTTATGCCGGAACCATTTCTACCGTTATCATCGTAATCATCGTTACTTTTCTTACTATCATTTTTGGAGAGCTGGTACCTAAAAGGCTGGGTATGTTACGTGCCGAAAAAATAGCCCGAATGGTATCGGCGCCTATGAACAGCTTATCAGCCATTACTTATCCCATTGTTTGGCTGCTTTCAACAATATCGCACCTGTTTTTTAAAGTTTTTAATATCAAAACATCAACCGATAATTCGGTAACTGAAGATGAAATAAAAGCCATGATAAACGAAGGCAGCGAACATGGCGCTATTGAAGAAGAGGAAAAAGAAATTATTGAAAGACTTTTTCATTTGGGAGACCGCAATATTACTTCATTAATGACACACCGAACTGATATCATTTGGTTTGATGAAAACGATACTGTACAAAATTTCAGGGATAGGTTCGAAACGCTTACCTACTCCACCTATCCAATCTGCGATAAAATTGTGGATGATATTACAGGTGTAATATTTGTAAAAGACATTGTAAAAGCATCTGCCGAAACTATACTTAAAACTTTGGCAAAGCCCGCCATGTTTGTACCGGAAAACAACAGCGCTTATCAACTACTCGAAAAATTTAAATCAACCAAAATGCACAGTTGTTTTATTGTAAACGAATATGGCACACTGGAAGGCATGGTTACGTTGAATGATGTGCTGGAAGCCATTGTAGGCGATGTTCCTCAAAGCGGGCAGGATGAATATGAAATAACTGAAAGAGAAGATGGCACTTTCCTGGTAGATGCTCAAATTCCTTTTTATGATTTTTTAAGCCATTTTGATAAAACCGAATGGATGAATGAAGGCGAACAGGAATTTGATACGCTGGCCGGTTTTGTATTACACGAACTGGAACATATACCCAACACCGGCGAACGTTTTGAATGGAATGGTTTTGATTTTGAGATAATTGATATGGATGGACAACGGATTGATAAACTACTGATAAAAATCTCCGAGGCAATAAAAGAAGATATGGAAGAATAATTTTTTAAAATGCAAAACTATATGTAGCATCTGGATTTACCAGCTTGGTACTTTTTCTTTTTCCATTTACAATTACGTGTACAATATTTATCTGCTGCTCTTTATAATCAAATAAGATATTATCTACTACATCAATCTTTTTAACCAATGCAATATCATTAACCTGGTAATAACTTATGATGCCTTCTTCATCTTGCTCGTAACCTATAAAATTCAACAAAGCCGATTTACCATTTACGTTTAAAAGTAAGTGCTTTTGAACATACGCACTAACGAGTTTATTCATGGCAGCTTTATCTTTAGGTTGCAATAAATCAACCGTGCCTTTATAAGTCCTCCGTAATTCGTGTTCAAAATCATCCGTAAAAATTTTGCAACTTATTTCCAATGTTTTATCCTTAGCATTATGTTCTATTTGTGTTACACTAACATAAATGGGATGATTACCTGTTGGTTCAATATAATAAGCGTTGGATGCAGTTTGAAAGTTTGGCATTAAAAATACCATCAACCATTTAAATAAAAATTGTACCATTTAGCCAAGAGATTGATAAAAATATGTTACTTTAAAGATATTTGAACTGCAAAACTACTGGAAACATCTAATTGAATATCGTTTCATGCAAAATTTTGGATTTTATTTTGGTATTGGATGGGATCATATTATAGCAAGGGACGCATTAGACCATTTGCTCTTTGTTTTAGCCTTAAGCGCTATTTATGTATTGGGTAATTGGAAACAAGTATTAATATTAGTAACTGCTTTTACCATCGGCCATTCGCTAACCCTGGCATTAAGTGTTTACGATGTTATTAGAGTAAATGACAAGTGGGTGGAGTTTCTAATACCTTGTACCATTATTGTTACAGCAGCAGCAAATTTATTTGAAAAAGATTTTAACCCAAAAAAATTACGACTTAATTATTTTTTTGCTTTATTTTTTGGGTTGATACATGGATTGGGTTTTGCCAATGCTATACGGTTTATGATAATTGGTGATGAAAGCCTGGGCTGGAGTCTTTTTGGTTTTAACATTGGTCTTGAAGCCGGCCAGATAGCAGTTGTTATTGTTATACTTTTAATGAGCCATTTAATAATTAATGTTGCCGGGCTTAAAAGAAAGTGGTGGGTTTGGAGTTTATCTTTGTTTGCCATTATTATAGCATTGGATATGGCATGGAAAAAATTTTTGCTTTTATAAATTTTAACACATAATAATATACAATGAAAAAACTAACACTCTTTGTTTTTATGTTGATGGCCTGCTTAGGAGCTTTTGCTCAAGATATAAGAAATAACCCAGGCAGTAATCATGGTAACCGGTTTGAACAACTGGGTACAATCTTACCAACACCAAACGAGTTTCGAACAGCAAGCGGCGCACCTGGTCCTAAATACTGGCAGCAACGTTGCGATTACGATATTACCTGCGAACTGGATGAACCTAACCGCCGGTTAACTGGTAAAGAAACCATTACTTACTACAATAATTCGCCCGATATTTTAACGTACCTGTGGCTACAGTTAGATGAAAACCAACATAGCAATAATAATAATGCTGGTTACGAAACCAGCAATTATATGCCAAGAGGTATTACCGAAGATGATATAACCAGATACAGTGGTAAAGTAGATAAAGACAGGGAATACGGCGATAACATCACCCGTGTGGCCGATGCTGCCGGAAAATTATTAACCTATACCATCAATAAAACCATGATGCGTATTGAATTGCCACAGCCATTAAAACCCGGCCAGCAGTTTATTTTTAAAGTTGACTGGAACTATAATATTATTGAACGTACTAAATATGGCGGCCGAGGCGGTTTTGAACATTTTGCAGAAGATGGTAATGATTTATTTACTATGACACAGTGGTATCCTCGCCTTTGTGTTTACAGCGATTTTCAGGGATGGCAAAACCATCAGTTTGTTGGCAGCGGCGAGTTTGCATTAACCTTTGGCAACTTTAAAGTAGCCATGACGGTGCCTGCAGACCATGTGGTTATGGCAACCGGTCAGGCACAAAATTATCAGCAGGTTTTAAGCCCTGCTCAATATGCACGATGGCAAAAAGCACAAACTGCTACCGAACCATCAGAAATTGTAACATTTGATGAAGCAGTAACCCGTGAAAAACAAAAATCAAAAGATAAAAAAACATGGATATTTAAAGCTGATATGGTTCGTGATTTTGCCTGGGGCTCATCCCGTAAATTTATTTGGGATGCTATGCCCACCATGGTGTCGGGTAAAAAAGTGATGTGCATGAGCGCTTATGGTAAAGAAGCTTATGCTTTGTACCGAAAATTCAGCACAAAGGCTGTTGCACATACAATTAAAAGTTATTCAAAATTCACTATACCTTATCCATACCCGGTGGCACAAAGCCTGGAAGCGGCTAACGGTATGGAATACCCAATGATTTGCTTTAATTATGGCCGCTGCGAAAAAGATGACAATGGCACTTATGGCCCTAACAGCACATACAGCGAGGGCACAAAAAATGGAATGCTGGGTGTAGTTATTCATGAAGTAGGCCATAACTTTTTCCCTATGATTATTAATAGCGATGAACGCCAATGGACCTGGATGGATGAAGGGCTCAACTCTTTCTGTGAATATTTAACCGAAGAATTGTGGGATAACAAATTTCCGGTTAGTAAAGGCCCTGCATATAAAATTGTTGATTATATGAAGCTACCAAAAGATATGCTGGAACCTATTATGACCAACAGTGAAAATATCATCTTGTTTGGCCCCAATGCATACAGCAAGCCAACAACCGGTTTAAATATTTTACGGGAAACCATCATGGGCAGAGAAACATTTGATTATGCCTTTAAAGAATATGCAAGGCGCTGGGCTTTTAAACATCCTACACCTGCCGATTTATTCCGCACTATGGAAGATGCCAGCGCTGAAGACCTTGATTGGTTTTGGAGAGGATGGTTTTACAATACTGACCCTTGTGATATTTCAATTGACTCTGTAAAATGGTCGGTATTGAATACAGAAACATCTGCTCAACCAAATACAAAAGCAACCACTCGTAAAGTAACTGTGGCAAAACCCATTCTTAATAATTTTGACGACATATCAAAAATTAGAAACCGAAACGATAAGAACATAACATTTGCCACCGATGCTGATAAATCGCTTAGAGATTTTTACTGGCATTACGACCGCAACCTGGTAAAAGTAGATACAACATCAACTGAAATAAACACAGCAGCACCCGAAGCAAATGATTACAGCGAAGCAGAACGGTTTCATATTGCAGGAAATAAAAATCTCTATGAAATAAGCTTTAGCAATAAAGGCGGATTGGTAATGCCTATCATTATTGAATGGACATTTAAAGATGGAACTAAAGAAATTGACCGCATTGCTGCACAAGTTTGGCGCAAAAACGAAAACAAAGTTGTAAAAACTTTTATGAAAGATAAAGAAGTAGTTTCAATACAATTAGACCCGTTGAGAGAAACCGCCGACATAAATACAGATAACAATTCATGGCCTTCAGTTACTACGCCCAGTAAGTTTCAATTGTATAAAAACCGAGGCGGCTTTGCCCCAAGAGGTGCTGGTGGTGGCGCAAATCCAATGCAAAAACAAATAAAATAAAACAAATTAATCTTTAAAAAAGCTGCTTTTTAAGCAGCTTTTTTTATTGCATCTTTGTAATGATAAAATTTACTGATGAAGTATTATAGTTATTTATTCATTTCATTTTTTCTTTCGGTAAAAATATTTGCAGGCAGCGTTGATACGGTTTCTGTTTTTAGTAACAGTATGCATAAAGCCATTAAATGTGTAGTTGTAAAACCAAGTGCGTATGAAGATGTCGGTAAGCAATTTCCGGTAGTTTATTTATTGCATGGTTACTCTGGAAATTATAGCAATTGGATAACAAGGGTACCCGAACTAAACAATTATGTAGATAGGTTTAACTGCATAATTGTTTGCCCGGATGGTAATTACAGCAGTTGGTATTTTGATAGCCCTGTAGATAGTGCTTATCGTTACGAAACTTATATAGTTTTTGAGGTTGTAACATATATTGACAGTAATTATAAAACTATTGCCAATAAAGCTCATCGTGCCATAACAGGATTAAGCATGGGAGGACATGGCGCATTGTTTTTAGGGCTAAGGCATAGTGATATTTTTGGAGCTGCCGGTAGTATGAGTGGTGTGGTTGATTTGTATGAAAGCAAAAACAAGTATGATATTGGTAAAAGAATTGGCGATACCATCAGCCATGCAAAAGACTGGCACAATTTATCAGTTATAAATCTTATAGAAAATTATAACAACAATAATTTAAAAATAATTTTTGATTGTGGCGATGAAGATATTTTTATAAATGCCAACCGAAGGTTGCACGAAAAAATGTTGCAGTTACAAATTCCACATCAATATACCGAGCGGCCCGGTAAGCATAATTGGAACTACTGGCAAAACAGTATCTCTTTTCAATTATTGTTTTTTCAACATTATTTTTCTACTGGTAATTAATTACTCAACCTCCTGCATTGGTACGGCCATCTCTCAATGCTTTTTTCTTTCCTTTATTCTTCTTTTCCCACTCAAGCATTTCAGGAGTTTTCTCTACTTCCTTCTTTTTTTCAGAAATAGTTTTTACAGCATTCACATTATCTGCAGGTGTTTCTAAATGGCCATGGTCATATCTTTCAACCTTAATCAACCGACCTGATCCTGCTTCATAATATTTCCATTCGCCATGTTTTACACTATATGGTTCGGCTTTTACAATCTTGTACTCAATTATTTCATTATTCCCTTCTCCATATACTGCAATGGTATCGTAAGGTGCATTAGGGTCGTATGCCCGCCACGATTCTTCCCTAATAAGATCGCCCAGGTAAGTATAGTATTGCTGTATGCCGTCTTTATCGCCAAGCTTGTAATATTCCACGGCAATAAGATCGCCAACCAGGCTGTACTTGCGCCACAAACCTTCTTTCTTATCATTTTTAAAAATGCCTTCTTCTTCATAGCCTGGCTCTCCTCTTAAAGGTTCTACATGCACTACCCATTTACCTTGTTTTAAATTGTTATTGTCAATGGCATTTAAAGTATCGCCATCAGCATTCAATTTAAAGGATTTATATTGTGCTGTACCATTCATCAAAAACAAAAATTGAATGATGGTAAGTAACAACATTTGACGTATTTTTAAAACCT
>DAOLYC010000022.1:0-13807 GCA_035425605.1 Ferruginibacter sp. | reverse complement strand
TGATAAAAGTAACCTTTTATCATTGTTAATATTTATCATTTCTAAAAAACTTTCTTTATTCAAGAAAATTTGAACAATGCTTTACTCATTGATAGCTTTTATCCCTGGTAAAACTTTTCCTTCAAAATACTCCAGCATGGCGCCTCCTCCTGTACTTACATAACTTACTTTTTGTGCTAAATTAAATTTATTTACTGCTGCTACACTATCGCCGCCGCCAACCAGGCTAAATGCACCATTGGCTGTAGATGCGGCAACAGATTCTGCAACTGCTTTTGTACCCGCCTGAAATTTTTCCATTTCAAATACCCCCATTGGGCCGTTCCATAAAATGGTTTTTGATTTGCCAATTATTTCATTAAAAATACCTATTGCCTTTGGCCCAATATCTAGTCCCATCCACCCATCAGGAATGGCGTCGCTTGGGCGCACTTCTGTATTAGCATCAGCAGCAAACTTATCGGCAATTACAGAATCTTCAGGCAAATGAATGCTTACATTTTTTTGTTTAGCTTTTTCTAAAATCTCCAATGCAGTTTGCAATCGGTCTTTCTCGCAAAGCGATGATCCTATTTTGCCACCTCTTGCATTAAAAAATGTATAAGCCATACCGCCACCTATAATGATATCAGTAGCCTGTTCCAATAAATTCTCAATAATCAGTATCTTATCCGATACCTTGGCCCCACCAATGATTGCACAAAATGGTTTTTCGGCAGTATGTAATACTTTTTCGGCGCTAGTAACTTCATCATTCATTAATAAGCCAAACATTCTGTTTTGGGGCGAAAAGAATTTTGCAATAACTGCTGTAGAAGCATGTGCCCTATGTGCTGTACCAAAAGCATCGTTAACATATACATCACCAAGTTTGCTTAATTTTTCTGCAAAAGCTTCATCGCCGGCTTCTTCTTCTTTATGAAAACGCAGGTTTTCTAAAAGAAGCACTTCGCCAGGTCTTAACATTGATGCTGTTATACCAGCTTGTTCGCCTACACAATCTGCAGCAAAAAACACCCTGGTGCATTCATCATCTATGGCTGGTTTGTTGTTACCGGGGTTTAATAATGCAAATAAATGTTTCACTAAATGTTTAAGTGAAAATTTTTCTGTTGGGCCATCTTTAGGCCTACCCAAATGACTCATCAATATTACACTACCTCCATCTTCCAGTACTTTTTTAATAGTAGGTATGGTGGCTCTCATACGGGTATCATCGGTAATATTATAATCTGCATCCAAGGGCACATTAAAATCAACCCTAATTAATGCCTTTTTATCTTTGAAATTGTAGTCAGAAAATTTTGACATGATTAAATGATTTAAAAAATGAACCGCAAAAACAATGGCAGCTAAGTATCAACCCGGCACCTCATTGTCTTTGCGGTTAAAAAATTATTTAAAAAGTTATTATCCAATCAACTTAGCAAAATGATGTACTGTTCGCACCAATTGACTAACATAACTCATCTCATTATCGTACCAGCTAACGGTTTTCACCATTTGACTGTCGCCCATTTGCATAACTTTGGTTTGTGTAGCATCAAATAAAGAACCAAACCTGGTGCCTATAATATCACTGCTTACAATCTCATCTTCGTTATAACCAAAACTTTCGTTGCTTGCTGCTTTCATAGCTGCATTTATTTCTTCGGTAGTAACTTTCTTATTTAATATAGAATATAGTTCTGTAACCGATCCTGTAATTACGGGTACACGCTGTGCTCCGCCATCTAATTTTCCTTTAAGCTCAGGTAAAACCAATCCAATGGCTTTGGCTGCACCGGTGCTATTTGGAACAATATTAGCGGCTGCAGCCCTGGCTCTTCTTAAATCACCTTTAGGATGAGGTGCATCCAATGTGTTTTGATCGTTAGTGTATGCATGAATCGTGCTCATAATACCTGTAACAATTCCAAAACTATCGTTTAATGTTTTAGCCATAGGTGCCAGGCAGTTTGTTGTGCAACTGGCACAACTAATGATGGTTTCTTTACCATCCAGAATTTGGTGATTAACATTAAATACAACGGTTTTTAAATCGCCGGTTGCAGGAGCCGATATTACCACACGTTTTGCGCCAGCAGTAATATGAGCTTCGGCCTTAGCCTTATCGGTAAAAAAACCGGTACACTCAATAACCACATCAACATCATGTTGCCCCCAGGGAATTTGTGATGGATCTTTTTGTGCATAAATCTTTATATCATCGCCATTAACTACTATTGAATTTTCTGTAGCTTTTACTTCCTGGCCAAAACGGCCCTGGGCACTATCGTATTTTAATAAATGTGCCAGCACTGCCGGGCTGGTTAAATCATTGATGGCTACTACATCAATACCTTGCATATCGTATATCTGACGATACACCAGGCGGCCTATACGGCCAAATCCATTAATAGCAACTTTTACTGTACTCATATCGTTAACTTAATTTAAAATTTGAGATGCAAATTTACGAATATGCAGGCGTTATTTAATAAGAATATTTTTAATTTTTGATTGATGTGTAAAATTTGCTAAAATCGAGTACAGACAACAGTTGTACAACTCTTTTATACAAGCAACTTTAAATCTACCTGCTGGTATTTTTAAATTATTTGGCAGTAAAACCACAGCATGTTATCTTTGCCGTCCTTTAATAGAAAATGCCGCGTTGGTCAAGGGGTTAAGACGCCTCCCTTTCACGGAGGAATCACGGGTTCGAATCCCGTACGTGGTACAAAAAAGCCTTTCATATATTGTAATGAAAGGCTTTTTTATTGGAGGCGGTGAATACTTCTTTTATCATCAGAGATTTTATTCCCACTATTCGTTACAAACTTCATTGCGATTAGCTTTTTACTACAATCGGGCAGCCATTGAAAAGTCGTTCATCTATCAGTTTTATAAAATAAAAGCTGTAACCAAATCAATCTATCCAAAACAAAAAACTTTCATCACTGAAAGTTTCTTGTTCATTTTTAATCACATATTTGGTTTTTCTAATTTCCTGTATCAAAGTTTTTAAAAATAGCTTTTACGCTTCTATCAATTTCACGGGTAGATAAATTATGGCTGTCAAGTTCGCTGGTTGTCCAGCCCTGCCATACGGCTTTATCAGTCTGGCTGTCAATCATTGTAATGGTAACAGTTCCTTCCCTAACGGTAGTTGTGTAACTATCGTAACCCATAAATTGCGATGGGTAATAAAAAGTATAAACTTTTCCGTTTCGCCTGTTAAAATAACTGCGTGAATAAGGTTGGGTATAAACCGGATCTTGTTGTTGTTTACGGTTTTTTTCAACCAGCAATTCATAATTTATAATTATGTCCGGATCAGATGCAGATTCTCTCCATCCTTTTTTCTGCAATTCGGTATTCACTGCATTTCGCACATTTACTTCGGAAATATCATGTTTCCAGTTTTTACCATTTTCCTTAGCATCAGGTTTATCAACCCAGGCATAGGTTTTATATTTACTAAAGTCTGCATGCTTATCTTTTTGTATATGGGCAGTGCTGGCACAACCCGTAAATACTATAGCCAATACTCCTAAAAATGATATTAATAAAAGCCGTTTCATAATAATATTTTTTATTGTTCAATCTTACATTTAATTAAACGCAAAAAATATGCTTAATGTAAAAATGTCAGTGTGAAAGTTTAGTAAAAATATTTTTTACTAAAAGAAGAAATTAAGAATTTAAAATGTTTAAAAAGCCTTGTTAAAATTCAATTATTTACCTTTATCAAAAACCAAAGTATATGAGTATAACATGGACAGGAGTTTTTCCTGCACTTACAACAAAATTTACAGCAGATGACACTTTAGATCTTCCGCTTTTTGAAAAAAACTTACAAGCACAACTAACTGCCGGGGTAAATGGCATTGTTTTAGGAGGCACCCTTGGTGAAGCCAGTGTTTTATCAACCATTGAAAAAGAACAATTGATAAAATTTGCCGTTGAAAAATGTGCCGGCAAAGTGCCTGTTGTTTTAAATATAGCGGAGGGTAGTACTAAAGAGGCTTTACTACAAGCCGAGCATGCAAAAGCATGGGGCGCCAAAGGTTTGATGCTGTTGCCACCAATGCGTTATAAAAGCGACCACAGGGAAACAGTACAGTGGTTTAAAACAATTGCCAATGCTACAGATCTTCCTATCATGATTTATAACAACCCTGTTGATTATAAAAATGAAGTAACGCTTGATATGTTTGCCGAACTTATTGCCTGTAAAAATATTGAAGCAGTAAAAGAAAGCACCAGGGATGTTACCAATGTTACTCGTATGAAAAACCGTTTTGGCGACAGGATAAAAATCCTATGTGGTGTAGATACTTTAGCCATGGAAGAACTTTGCTTAGGCGCCGATGGCTGGGTGGCTGGATTGGTTTGTGCTTTTCCAAAAGAAACAGTAACCATCTTTAATTTGGTTAAAGCCGGTAAAATTGAAGAAGCAGCAAAAATTTATCGTTGGTTTATGCCTTTACTTGAACTGGATATTCATCCTAAACTTGTGCAATATATTAAACTAGCAGAAGCTCAGCTTGGTATAGGCTCAGAAAATGTAAGAGCGCCCAGATTAATTTTGGAAGGAGAAGAAAGAGCAGGTATTTTAAAGGTTATTAATGATGGGATAGCTACGAGGCCAGCTTTAAGTTGAATATTATGAATTTTAACTTTTTGAATTTAAAGATTATGAGTTACAAAGATTTTACAGAAGAAGAAATTGCTACAGTAATGCAACAAGCGTGGGAGGCTTTTCACAGTTATAGAAAATGTTCTTTAAAGCAACGAGCCAACTTTATGAAAGTTATTGCCAATGAACTTGAAAATTGTGGCGATGCATTGATACAAATCGCCATGAGCGAAACCAATTTACCCGAAGCAAGATTAAGAGGCGAAAGAGCAAGAACAATTTTTCAACTGAACAGTTATGCCGAAGCATGTGAAAAAGGTAATTGGCTTGATGCCAGGATTGATACTGCAATTTTAGATAAAACGCCAGCAAAACCCGATATTAGAAAAATGCTGGTACCTCTTGGCCCGGTGGTAGTTTTTGGCGCCAGTAATTTCCCCTTTGCTTATTCCACCGCCGGTGGCGATACAGCCTGTGCCTTTGCTGCAGGATGCCCAGTAATAGTTAAAGCTCATCCTGCTCATGCACAAACTTCTGAAATTGTTGCTACTGCAATACTAATTGCTGCTGATAAATGTAAGATGCCCAAAGGGATTTTTGCTCATGTGCATGGAGCATCATTTGAAGTTGGAAAAGCATTGGTTATGCATCCACATACAAAAGCAGTTGGCTTTACAGGCTCATATCTTGGAGGTAAGCAATTATTCGATTGGGGTAATGAGCGTAAAGAACCAATACCCGTTTTTGCAGAAATGGGCAGCATTAACCCAGTATTTTTATTACCCGAAAAATTAAATACCGAAGCAGCTTCAATTGCCAATTTATATGCAGGATCAATAACTTTAGGAGTTGGACAGTTTTGTACAAACCCCGGATTGATAATAGGTATTGAAAGTGATGCTTTAAAAATATTTGTACATGATTTGGGTAAAGCCATACAAAAAATTGCTCCGGCCCCAATGTTACACAGCGGCATTGTAAATGCCTATAAAAAAAATAAAGGCAATGCATTGTTGCAGGAAGAAGTTCACCTGGTTGCCGAAAGCGAAACCGAAGTAAAAGACAATGAAGGCCTGCCAACCATTGCCACTGCAACCGGTAATGCATTTTTAAATAACCCTGTTTTGCATCAGGAAGTATTTGGCCCCTACTCCATCATTATTAGGTGCAAGGATATGAATGAAATGGTAACAGTTGCAAAAAAACTGGAAGGGCAATTAACTGCAACTTTAATGGCAACAGAAAATGATATTACCGGTAATGATGATTTAGTAGAAGCAGTTAAAAATATTTGTGGAAGGTTTATATTAAACGGTGTACCTACGGGTGTTGAAGTATGCTTAAGCCAGCATCATGGCGGCCCCTTTCCTGCAACCACCGATTCAAGATTTGGCGCAGTAGGCGCCGATGGTATTAAACGATTTGTAAGACCTATTGCTTTTCAAAGCTGGAGCAATAATTTATTACCCGATGAATTGAAAAATGAAAATCCTTTGAGCATTTGGAGAACAGTGAATGATGAAATGACTAAAGAAAAAATTTAAGCAGAAACCGACACATGCCGGTTTTGTTTTTCTATCGTAAAAGTAAGCCAGCTAACTACGCCAACAGAAATTACAAAATAAGCGATTAACACAATACTTATCCATGGTAGAAATTTATTAGCACCAAACCAGTCGCCCAGGTAAAAAATAATACCAATTCCTAAAGCAGCTTTTAAAATTTCCCAAACAAGTGCTAACCTGCTACCGTCCATCAGTTCGGTAAATGCATAAATCATTAAAAAAACAAAGGCACCATAAATAAACATATCGGGTTTACCTATATATGCAATATTGCCAAACAGGTAACTGATAAAAAACAATAGCGAAATTAATTGTACCCACGACCATACTTGTAAAAAAACAGATGCCTGTGGGTTGTATTTTTCAAAATTGTAAGCGTCTTCAATCTTATAAACCGGGTATTTTTCTTCAACATCAGTGGGCCGCCATCCTGTTGGCATAAACCAAATACGCAGTTTATCTTTAAACCTTTTAGTATGCCATGCATCTTTTATCATCAACCAAAGATGCAAAAAATTTATTTTTATAGGGTTCCATGTTCGTACCGGCCGGGTAATACCATACACTGGTTTCACATCGGGTATCTCTTCCTGGAAAGTACCAAATATCTTATCCCAAAAAATAAATATCTGACCGTAATTTTTATCAATGTATTCCTTGTTTAATGCATGATGTACCCGGTGGTGCGAAGGTGTAACAATAATTTTTTCCAGGAAACCCATTTTATTAATATGTTGTGTATGATACCAAAACTGTGCAAACAAATGTAATGGTGCAACAATAGCAATTACTTTAGAATCAATGCCTAGTAGTGCTGCCGGTATCAATAAAATAACAAACAACCGTACAAAAACAGAAACACTTTGTCTTAATGCGCAAGCCAGGTTAAATTCTTCGCTGCTATGATGAATGATATGACTGTTCCAGAAAAAATTTATTTTATGATCAAGGGCATGAACAATATAGCCGGCAAAATCCAAAACAATAAAAACTATCAGGTATGTGTACCATGTAGTATCTATATGTGTAAGAGCAACCCTGTTAACCAGCCATTCGTAACTTATTAGTGCAATTGCCAGCCCCAGCACATCTTTGGTAACATTAGTAACTCCAGAGCTTAAGCTGCTAATCATATCCATATTACGTACTGTATCTTTTCCTTTAAACCAACCGTACCATTTTTCAAATAGCACCAATATCAAAAATGCAGGCATAGCAATCAATAATATCTTTCCGTACTGTTCCATTGCATAAAATTAAAGAATGAAAAACAATATTTACAAATCAAATTTAAAATATACCTGTGTTTACATCCTGTTTTATACTATCTATTGTTAAAAAAAAGAGAAGTTAGTTTGACCGGTTAAACCTTTATAACTCGTATTTTTTTTGTGTTTTCATTTTAACAAAATCAAAACTAGCGCCCTATTATTTTGGCACAGTTTTATTATCATTTAAAATATACAATGTTTGTTAACCCTAAAAATTAAAAGTCATGAAAAAAATTTTTACCCTTACTGCAAGTTTAATGCTTGCAACCATTTTATTAAGTAGTTGTGTTAAAGAACACATTGAACCCACTTACGATGAAAATTATTGGTTTTCAAAAGAAGAAGGAGAAGTAGTTTACAGTGAACCCAATTGCAGTTACTATGTTGTTGAAACTTATTATGGATACAATATAGTACGTTCCTATGCAGGAAATTTACCTTACGAAGGTGATATTGTTTATGGCAATTTCAGCAACCGGGGTACAAGAGATATGTATAACTATTCGGGAAGGTATGTGTTTACCGGCACAGTAACCGACTATTGGCTAACATACAATGAAACATTGGATGCGCTGGATTACTATTGCCCTTATTATGGTAAGGGAGTTCAAAAAAGAGTTTTTAAAGAATCTGTGAAATTCAAAAAACCAAATTAAGGTTGATGTTAAATTAAAAGCCGCTGTTATTTTTAACAGTGGCTTTTTAATAAATTCATTTAAGTGCTGAGGAAACTTAAAAATTTCTTACAATTTTATTTTACTGCACAATCAAAGTTTTAGGTAAGTTGCATGATAAATTAACAACCACACTTGAAGAAAACTTTTATTTGTATTGATGCACATACATGCGGTAACCCTGTAAGATTAGTTAAGCAAGGCGGGCCTAAGCTTATTGGAAATGATATGAGTGAAAAGCGTCAGCATTTCTTAAAAGAATTTGATTGGATAAGAAAGGGCCTGATGTTTGAACCCCGTGGCCACGATATGATGAGTGGCAGTATTTTATATCCACCACATGACGCTCAAAACGATGTAGCTGTTTTATTTATTGAAACAAGTGGGTGCCTGCCCATGTGCGGCCATGGCACTATTGGCACCATCACCATTGCTATTGAAGAGGGATTGATAAAACCAAAAACACCAGGTACTATAAGAATGGAAGCACCTGCAGGATTAGTCTTAATTTCATATAAAGAAAAAGCCGGTAAAGTAAAGTCGGTTAAGCTTACCAACGTGGCTTCTTATTTAGCCGAAACTGAATTAACCGTAAAATGCCCTGAGTTAGGAGAAATTATTGTGGATGTTTCTTATGGCGGAAATTTTTATGCCATTGTTGATGTTCAAAAAAATTTTAAAGGCTTAGAAAATTATACCGCAGATAAATTAATAAGCTGGTCGAGAGTGTTACGTAAAAACATCAACGATAAATATGTATTTGTGCACCCCGAGAATGAAACAATAAAAGGGTGCAGCCATATTTTATGGACCGGTGCTGTGTTGGATAAAACATCAACAGCACGCAATGCTGTTTTTTATGGCGATAAAGCTATTGACCGAAGCCCCTGCGGTACCGGCACATCGGCACGAATGGCGCAATGGTATGCAAAAGGATTACTGAAAAAAGGAGATGAATTTGTACATGAAAGTATTATTGGAAGTAAATTTATTGGACGAATTGAAGAAGAATTAATGCTGGCAGGTAATGCAGCCATACGGCCAAGTATAGAAGGCTGGGCAAAAATATATGGATACAATACAATTACTATTGATGATGAAGATGATCCTTATGCTTTTGGTTTTCAGGTTTTATAATTGATATGAATTTATTAAAACGATATTGTTTACTTTTTTCATTACTAAAAGATAAAAGATTTGATGAATATAAAATGGTTTGCAACCCGATTAATATATTAAATTGCCATCCGTTTCACAAATCAATTATTAAAAAATGACAGTTACAATTATTGGTGGTGGTATAATAGGTTTATGCAGTGCATATTTTTTAGAGAAAGAAGGTTACGAAGTAACCATTATTGAACGAGGCGATATTACAGACGGTTGCTCTTTTGGTAATATGGGTTTTATTTCGCCTAGTCATTTTATTCCGTTGGCAAATCCAGGCGTAATATCGCAGGGATTAAAATGGATGCTTAGTTCAACTTCACCCTTTTACATCAAACCCAGGCTCAATATAGATCTTATGCAATGGGGTTATCATTTCTGGAAAAACTGTTCTACTAATAAAGTAAATCAAAATGCTACCCCATTACACGAATTATTGCAACTAAGCCGTAGGTTGATAGAAACGCTTAGAGATGATCTTGACAATGTTTTTGAGATGCAGGAAAAGGGTTGCCTGATGATGTGTAAAAAACAAAAAACGCTTGACCATGAATTTGAAATGGCCAATGATGCTGTAAAATTTGGACTAAAAGTGGAACGATTAAACAAAGCAGGTGTACAAGCTTTAGAACCCAATGTGGAAGTGGATGTTGCCGGTGCTGTGTTATTTAAAGATGACTGTCATTTTAACCCGGCAAATCTGATGTTAGGATTATATAAATATTTACAAACCAAAAAAGTAAATATTCAATTACATACAACCGTTACAGGATTTGAAAAAACCAACAACAAGATTACTTCAATTTTAACCGATAAAGGAAAATTTGAAAGCAATGAAATTGTTGTTTCGCCTGGCTCATGGATGCCGGAACTGGCAAAGATGATGGATATTAAATTATTATTACAACCGGGTAAAGGTTATAGTTATACATACCAGCATATAGAAAATAACCTGCAATACCCTTCCATACTAGTTGATGGCAGATGTGCCATTTCGCCCTGGGGGCAACAACTACGCATTGGTGGCACTATGGAACTAAGTGGTATCAACGATAAAATTCTAGTTAAACGTATGCATGGCATTTTCAACTCAGCTAAAGATTTTTATCCGGGATTAAAAATTGATTTTCCTCCCGAAGAAAAAATTTGGAGTGGGTTACGGCCGGTTACGCCAGATGGATTGCCATTTATTGGTCGGCATCCGGCAATAAAAAATGTTTTATTTGCAGGAGGCCATGCCATGCTGGGACTTACATTAGCTAGCGGCACAGGGAAACTGGTACAGGAAATAATACATAATGACAAACTTAGCACAGCCATTGAAGCATTTAGGCCTGACAGGTTTTGATAAACGATTTTCAAAAAATCGTCAATAAGATTATTGGTGTTTTTGCAGACTGTCTTTTTGTTTTTTCTTTATTAAATTTTCCAGCAGGCCTTTTGCAGATTGTTTTACATTATCTCCGGGTTTATTTACAGTTTTGCTGCTATCTTTTACAGAAGCCGTATCTTTTATTCCAAACAATTTTTTACGTAACTCTTCTTTGGCTGTTTCTTCCAGTTGTTTTTTGATGGAGTTTACTGTATCCTTTGCTGCATTTTTTGCACTGTCAATTTTTGCCTGTGCAAAATCCTTTACCTGTTCTTTCATCTGGTCGGCAAGCGATTCGCCACTTTGCTTTAAATTAACTTTTAAAGCAGGATTCTTTATAGTACCTGTCATAGCAAGTTTTAGATTAACTGTTTCACCAACTTTTAGTGGTATCCCTTTTGAATTTACTGCTGCTGCCAGGTTATCTACAAACTGGTTGCCCTGTGTGCCCATTAAAGCCCTGGGTAATTTAAGATTAATGGCATAGTTAATGCCTTCATCAATACCAATGCCCTGTAAACCGCCAATTTCCATTTCAATATCTTTAAACTTAACTGTAAAAGGCTTAATAAGCATTTTGCCGTTCGAAAATTCAAAACTTGTTTTTACATCTTTCATCGAAATGGATTCAAGCTCTTTTACATGCAAGGTTGAAGCAATTTTATCTAACGGGGCAAACTTGCTGAGGAAACCTTCAATTAAAAATAAATTACCATTACCCGAAACGGTATTCATTTCAACATTCATATCCTGGCCCAATTTACCATTGGCTGTTAATACAGATGTTAGCTTGCCAGCAAGGAATTTACCAATCGGCATCAGTTTTTGTGCAGTATTAAAAGCAAAAAATGTTTTTTGAATATCCACCTGGCTAACATCATAACTCATAGCAATGGCAGGCTTGGTTTTACTTTCTTTTGTACTGTACAATCCATTAATCTTTATAGTGCCATCAAGTGCATTGCCGTTTACATTATTCAACTTCACCGCTTCATCATCAATTTGTACATTGCCCGATAGATTGTTGATATTAACTTTATCGTATTGCAGGTTGTTAATCTTTGTATTTAAACTTATATCGAGGTTGGCGGGTACTACAAAAGGTGCTGCTGCAGCGCTTTTGGAAACCGTATCAGCCGTAACACCTATCCAATCGTTTAAGTTTATTTTATCTGCATTAATGGTAAGATTTGCACTTAAAGGCTTACCACTTAATAAATAACTTAGCAGGTTATTTATTTGACCGCCGCCTGTAAAATTCGAGTTTTGATATTGGCCATTTAGGTTTGATACATCAATTTTTGTTGGTGTAAAAACAGTATTCACTTTAAATATTTTTACACCTGTTGGATAATTAGCAGACCTGTAATTAAAATTATTTACATCAATTATACCAGCGGCATAAAAATTATTGAATTGTTTATTTTCTATTTCTTTCACATTGCCTTTAATGTTTACATCTGCATTCATCAGCCCGGCAATACTTGTTCCCTTATCAAGTTTTACAAAACCAGAAACCTGGTTCAGGTCGAGTTTACCTTTAGCTGCCGCATCAATAAACATATTGCTTACGGGTTTTTTTACCAATAATCTAAAATCGAAAGGTTCATTATCAATAGCCAGGTGGCCATTAGTAATATCAACAATCAGGTTATCGGTTTGTCCATCGAGATTATCAACCACTGCATTAAAATTTATTTGATTTACCGCTTTTGGTAAATCGGTGTATTTAAAAGACCCATCTTTTATGTTCATGGCCAGGTGATATCCGGGCATTGTAGTTTCGCTATACACACCTTTAACAAATCCTTCAAAATTGGCAGTGCCATTGGCAGTTACCTTATCAAACTCTGATTTATAAATGGCAGGTATCAACGATAATATATTTTTAAAATCGGTAGATGTAGATTTAAATTTTAAATCCATATCATAGCCGTTAGCCAGGTTTTTTATATAGCCCTGGCCGTTTAGCAAAAGGTCGTTTAGCAAAGCTTCCACCGCATCAAAACTGTACACATTGTTTTTGTTATCTACTTTTATATTAGCAGTTACAACTGTTTTTACTTTTGCTAAATATGGAATCAATCCGTAAGTAAATGTTACTGCATCAGCGCTGGTATTCGTTTTAAGTGTAAAAAGATTGGATGTAAAATCGCCACTACCGCTGTGATTAAGGTTTTCAATTACTGCACTCATACTCGATTCTGCATCAGTATATTTTATGTACCCCTGCTCAATTCCATACTTTTGAAGTTTTAAATTAAACGGTTTGGTTTCGGTAGATGAAGTTTCGGTTTCATCTTGTTTTACAATATCCCAGTTGGTAAACCCTTCTTTTGTAACAATGGCATTAATGTGTGGCTGTTCAAGAAAAACATTGTAAATATTCATGTTCTTTCCTCTAAAAAAACTCATGATATCAACTGTAGCATCTATTCTTTTAGCATACAACAATGTATCTGCTGCAAAATAATCAGTGCCTAATACCTGTACTTCATCAAGTCCGATACTCACTTTGGGGAAATGGCGAAAAAAAGATATATCAACTTGTTTAAAATCTACTTTGGCATTTATATTTTTATTGATTTCTGTTTTTACTAACGCTACAATCTTATCTCTAAAAAAATAAGTGGAGGCAAACAACAATCCAATAAGTAAAACCAGGCTAATAAAAAATATTTTCAAAAACTTTTTAAACTTCTTCATAATTATATTCTATTTCTTAAAAATGCTGCTTTTTAAATAAAATTAAAATGCCAGTCAAATCCCAAAAGCACCGGGGGCAGACTGACACTATTTAGTAATTAACAGATGCTTTCTGTTTATAGTTCAAAAACTATTCCAATCCACTTAAATTTTTTTATTAATACAGAAAGAACAAAATTATTCTAACCCAATTTCGTAATGCATTTCGGGAATCTCCACATCTGCAAATCCTTTACGTAAAAGGCGCTGTTTAAAATCTAACTGTACATTATATTCACCATGTACCAGGAATAATCTTTTTATTTGTTTAGCATCCTGGCAGGCAAGCCATTGGCACAGGTCGTCATAATCGCCATGAGCACTCATGCTGCGGATAGATGCAATTTCTGCATTCACTTCATGTTCTGTTCCAAAAATTCCAACTTCTT
>DAOLYC010000021.1:0-14065 GCA_035425605.1 Ferruginibacter sp. | reverse complement strand
AATTTTAATGAGCGTATTCCGGTGGGCCAGTTTTATCATATTAATGTTGATAATAAGATTCCATATAACGTAATGGGCGGTTTGCAGGATAATGGATGCTGGCATGGGCCAGCGTATATTTGGCGGTATGGTGGCGGTATCAGAAATTATTATTGGGAAAATATTGGCGGTGGTGATGGGTTTGATACCTCACCCGACCCAGATGATAATGACTGGGTTTACTCAATGAGCCAGGAAGGCGAACTGCAAAAACAAAATATAGTTACTGGCGAAGGCATGGGCATACAACCGCCTGCACCCAATTTAAAAACAGTTTTACGTTTTAACTGGAATGCTGCTTTTGCGCAAGACCCCTTCAATTCAAAAACAATTTATTTTGGCAGCCAGTTTGTTCACAAAAGCAACAACAAAGGTTTAACCTGGGAAATAATTTCTCCCGACCTTACCACCGATAATAAAGCGCAACAAGATCAATCCAAAAACGGTGGCCTTTCTGTAGATATAACCGGTGCCGAAAATTATAATACCATATTATGTATTGAACCTTCGGCTATTGATAAAAATATAATTTGGGTTGGTACCGATGATGGCAATGTTCAGTTAAGCAGGGATGCAGGAAAAACCTGGACAAATTTCAGAGGAAAAATACCAGGAATGCCATTGGGTAGCTGGATACCGCAGATACGTGCAAGCCGCTATAATGCAGGTGAAGCTTTTATTGTTTGCAACGATTATCGCAGGTCTGATTTTAAACCCTATATTTTTCGCACAAGAAATTACGGACAAACCTGGGAACGTATGATTGATGAAAACAAAGTTAAAGGTTATGCTTTGTGTATGATACAAGACCCGGTAGAACCTAATTTAATTTTTGTTGGTACCGAACATGGCCTTTGGATAAGTTTTGATAACGGCGCCAATTTTCAACAATGGAAAAATGATTACCCATCCGTATCCACTTACGACATGGCTATACAGGAAAGAGAAGCAGACCTGGTAGTGGCAACATTTGGCAGGGCCATTTATATTTTTGATGATATAAGAGCTTTGAGGAAAGCGGCAGCCAATGTCGGAAATGTTTTTACAAAAAAATTGACGCTGTTTCAGGCGCCTGCAGCATACATGGCCAATTACCGACCCGAAACAGGTTACGATTGGAGCAAATGGGGTTTGTTTGAAGGAGATAATCGTGGTGGAGGGGCTTCTTATTCTTACTTTGTTAAACCCGGCGATAAAACCGCAGACTCTAAAAAACATAAAGGCGATACGGCTACCGTAAAAATTTATAACAATACAAATGAATTGATACGTACATTAAAATTTAAGGTTGATACAGGTTTTGCCAGAAGATCCTGGGGTTTTGAAATGAAGGGTATTCGCAGGCCTGGATCTCCAAAACCAAAACCTAACTCTCCCGAACCCGGAGGCGATGCTGTTTTTCCGGGTACTTATAAATTAGTAATGATATTAGGTGCCGATACAGATTCAACCATGATTGTTGTTAACGCAGACCCCAACGTACCTGCAGATAAACAGGTTTATGATGCAAAAATGCAAATGATGAAAAGATTAGATAAAAGTACGGAACGGCTAACAGAAATAACAGATCGCTTAAATGATGCAGAAGAAACCATTAAAAAAATTGAAGACCAGTTAAAAAATGTGGAAGGTAAACAATACGACAGCTTACGGAAAGCAAGTAATGCCATGTCGGATTCAATAAAAAGCATCCGCAATTTTATTTTTGGCAAGCCGCAGGAAAAGCAGGGTTATGGATCGCCATATCAACTAACGGTTAATGGTGCACTAAATAATGCCAGGAGTGAGGTAACAAATAAAACTAAAATTCCTGATCAGCAGGAAATGCGCCTGGCCACCGAAGCCGAAGGTTTAGTGAATGAAGCCGTACAAAAAACAAATACCTTTTTTAATAGCAAATGGGTAGAGTATAAAAAGCTGGCAGACATTACTCCAGTAAAGTTATTTAGTGATTATAGGGTGATTGAGTAAGAGATATTCATATACATTTTTAAAGCGTGGGAGATGTTCTAATTAACACTCCCACGCTTTTTTTATTCTTTGCCATCCCCCTTTAAAATTTTATTTTTGTACATTAATGTAAAGCTTATGAGTAATGTAAAACTGAGTGTGCTGGCCGAAACTTTAAAGGGTTCTGAAATTGTACGTTTGGGAGGTATTATTAAGGAAAAGATAAAAAAGGGCGAAAAAATTTACAATTATACAATTGGTGATTTTAATTCATCCATATTTCCTATTCCATTTGAGTTAGAAGAAGAGATCATTCTTGCTTATCAAAACAAGTCAACCACGTACCCTCCTGCCGATGGTGTACTGGCATTACGAGAGTCTGTATCAACATTTATGAAACAACGAACGGGATTAGATTATTCAACCAACGAAATATTAATAGCCGCTGGCGGCAGGCCGCTAATTTATGCGGTGTACCGTACAATTGTAGATAAAGGCGATAAAGTTATTTATCCGGCCCCAAGCTGGAACAATAATCACTATGTGCATTTTACAGATGGCCAACATATCATGCTGGAAGCAAAAAAAGAAAATAAGTTTATGCTTACCGCTTCGCAAATAAAAGAACATATAAAAGGAGCCGCCCTGCTTTCTTTGTGCTCGCCGCTAAACCCCACCGGAACTACATTTGGTAAAGAAGAATTAACAGCCATCTGCGACCTGGTGATTGAAGAAAATAAGTCTCGTGCAGAAACTGAAAAAAAATTATACCTAATGTATGACCAGATATACTGGTCACTTACTTTTGGCGATACGGTACATTACAACCCCGTTACTTTAAGGCCACAAATGAAAGACTATACTATTTTTATAGACGGTATAAGCAAATCGTTTGCTGCTACAGGTGTAAGGGTGGGCTGGGCAATGGGCCCCGAAATAGTGCTTAAAAAAATGTGTGCTATAAACAGCCATGTAGGCGCCTGGGCTCCCATGGGTGAACAAAAAGCCGTTTCAAAATTTTTATTAAAAACCGAAGTAATTGATAAATACTTTACAACCTTTAAATCGGAAGTTAATGAAAGGCTGCAAAATATATTTATGGGCTTTAAGCAAATGAAAAAAGAAGGATTACAGGTGGATGCCATTGACCCCGAAGCCGCCATCTATCTTACCATACAAATTGATTATGCCGGTAAAAAAACTGCCGATGGAAAATTACTGGCAACCCAGGCCGAAGTAACTTCTTATATTTTAGATGAAGCAAAGCTTGCCATTGTACCTTTTTATGCTTTTGGCGCAAGCAGGGAAAGCAGTTGGTATAGGCTTAGTGTTGGTACCTGTAAAAAAGAAGAAATACCTGAAATGCTTACAGCCTTAAAAACTGCACTGAAAAAGCTTAACTAAAAAATTTGGAGGATTGTTTTTAATTCTTACAATTTAAAAAAACATAAGGCTTTAGTTCTCTTTTGCGTATAAGTGTGCGTAGCTGGTGTGGCTTAGTGATGATTTTGTATTTGTTAAGATCTATT
Organism: Ferruginibacter sp.; assembly: GCA_035425605.1. GTDB lineage: Bacteria > Bacteroidota > Bacteroidia > Chitinophagales > Chitinophagaceae > Ferruginibacter. Next base: position 10,547 of record DAOLYC010000021.1, on the reverse strand, counting down.
ATTTCATGTGCAATAGCCAAACTATCTAACCCTTCTACAGAATAGAGTAAGCGATGGAGCATTTCCACTTGGCGCTCAATAGCCTGCGGAGACATTATCTCCTGGTTGAACAAAACCAGCAAATCTCGGTTTGGGTTGTTCATGTTTTTTTGGGAGTTAGTTTAAACAGTTATTTATAGCCCACCATCCCCTGCTTATTGGGACAGCCACACTGTCCTTTTTTAGATGATGAACAACTTGCTGCTAATAAAACTGTTGCTATTATCAACAACAATAATGGTAATTTATTTAATAGTTTCATATATTAAGGTTACAATTTAAACTATTTTCATTAACATTTATTGCTTTGTATTGATAAAAGATAAAAATTTTAACAGCTTTAAACATACGCCCAGGGTTTTAGTTGCACCGCTAGATTGGGGCCTTGGCCATGCAACCCGTTGCATTCCAATAATATTTGCCCTGGTTGAGCATGGTTGCAAAGTAATAATTGCTGCCAGCGGCGACACAAAAAATTTATTACAAAAGGAATTTCCTGCACTTGAGTTTATAGATATAAAAGGTTACAACATACAATATAGCCGTAATAAGGCCTGGTTTATGACACGGTTGTTTTTACAATTTCCAAAGTTGCTTGTTCGTATCATTTATGAAAAACAATGGCTGAAGCGGGCCATTGTAGATTATAAAATTAATGCTGTAATTTCAGATAACAGGTTGGGCTTGTCTAATGGTAGCATCTCGTCTATATACATTACACATCAGTTGCTTATTAAAACCGGAAACCGCTTTACAGAAAACGTTGCACAAAAAATTCACTATTACTTTATAAATAAATACAACAGCTGTTGGGTTCCCGATTGGGCTGCTGTTAATAACCTGGCCGGCAATCTTTCTCATCCAATAAAACTTCCGGCCATACCAGTAACTTATTTAGGCCCATTATCAAGATTTAAAGCATCAACAGAAAAAATAAAATATGATTGTTGCTTTATTCTATCGGGCCCCGAACCTCAGCGAAGCATTTTAGAAGATATAATTTTAAAAGAGGTTCAAAATTATAATGGCCAAACACTTATTGTTAGAGGCTTACCGCAGCAAAACCAGTTACCTGCCATTAATAATCCACTTGTCGAAATAAAAAACCATTTGGCTTCTGTAGAATTAAGTAAAGTTATGCAGCAATCAAAAATAATAATAAGCAGGTGTGGTTACTCAACCATTATGGATCTTGTAAGTATTCGAAAAAAAGCTGTACTCATACCCACTCCGGGGCAAACAGAACAAGAATACCTGGCTACATATTTAGGTGAAAAAAAATTTTTTGTTATTGTTAATCAAAATGAATTTAGCTTAACCGATATTTTTAAAAGGGTTGATGATTTTGCATTTACTTTATTAAATCCGCAAAACAACCTGTTAGATGATACGATTAAAAGTTTTGTAACAGAAACTTTCAATATCAATAACTCAAATACTTAAAGCCCCGGCTTATTTTTTTTAAATCGGTCATTACCGAATATCCCATGGCATACCATTCATCGCTCTTAAGTAAAGCTTCTTCGGGCAATTCATTTAATTGCCGAGGAATAGAAGTGCTGGTTAAAACCGGCCTTTTTAAGGCTGGCAGGTTGTTGGGTGTTACTGCGTAGCCAACCCAAGTTTTTTTTGCAGCCAATACGTAAAAAACATTTTTATAAAACCCGGATATATTTTTATACAAAAAAATAAATATTGGACTACCAATTATAAATAAAACAGAAAGCATAATATCAAACAATCTTTTGTTGCGCCGTTGCAAGGGTTGTGCTATATTATAATTTACGCCTGCAGCTACATAATGGCCTTTTTCTTTGCTGTTATTGCTGCCTACAATACTGCTACTACCCGAGCTGTGAAATTTGCTATAGACGCCTGCTGGCAAATTTTTTACCAGGTTTATTATTTCTTTATAGCTTAAGCCGTTTTCGCAAAAAATTATTTCGTTAACGGTGTATTTCTTTACAAGTTCCGGCAGTTGTTCTTTTTTTCCAAGAGAAGGCCCGGTATGTTTAAGCCCGGTTTCTACACGACCCAAAACCCTTTCGGGCATTCCGGCAGTTTGCATCAGGGTAGTAATGTTATTAAAATCATTTTCGCCTGCCACCACAATCGTTTGTCTTCTATCATCGTCTTTAGGCAGGGTTTCCAGGTATTGCCAATTGATGAATAACCTCCGCATTATATTCATTAAAATATAAGACAGTAAAATGCCCAGAATTAAAATACCTCTTGAAAACCTTATACTGTCTGGCAGCAAAGCATAAAAACTTAGCAACAGCAATGCTGCTACAGATGTAGATTTTAAAAGTTGTGATTGTTTATATCCTTTATCATACAAGCCGGAGTAATAAGCCGCCAGTAAAAAAATAATTGTAAATACCGGGAATGCTATGAAAAGCACATTTGGCGAATAGTCGGTTTCGCCTTTAATATAATTACTCCAAAAAAACTTTGTAATCCACAGCGATGCAAGTATGATTATGGCATCCAATACTGGAAGCCCTATTTTTTTTAATCCTTTAGCGATAGCCGAAAATAAAGCTCTGAAAAAAATAGCTATTTGTATAAAAAAGATAAAAAATCCTGCCCGGGTGCCACTATAATGTTTTTTTACAAACAGGTTCATAGCTTTATAAAACATCCTCACATAATTAAGGCTTCCTCTCTTGGTGCTTTCTCCCTTAAAGTGAATAATGGCGCTATCGGCAAAATAATAATTTTTATAGCCAGCCTTTTGTATCCTGTAACTTAGATCCACATCTTCGCCATACATAAAAAATCGTTCATCAAAATTACCCACTTCATTTAAAACGTTTTTGGGTATCAGCATAAACGCTCCGGCTAGTACATCCACTTCCTGGTTTCTATCATTAGATAAATGGCCTAAATGGTAACGTGCAAATATTTTTGATTTTGGAAACAATTTTGTTAATCCACTCAGTTTAAAAAAAGATGTAAGAGGCGATGGAAAAGCTCTTTTGCTTTCCTTTAAAAAATTACCCGATCCATCAATCATTTGTATGCCAAGCCCCCCGGCATTTTTATGTTGTTCAAAAAACTGCATGCATTTTACAATACAATCTTCGGGCAATATCGTATCGGGGTTAAGGTATAATATAAAATCTCCTTTGGCAATGGTAAGAGCCTGGTTGTTTGCTTTTGCAAAGCCCTGGTTGCTGTTGTTCCAAATAAAATTAATTTTTGAAAATAGCGGTGGCAAATATTCCTTACTGCCATCGGTAGAATTATTATCTACTACAATAATTTCTGCTTCAATTTGCGAACATGCTTTTTCAACCGAATGCAGGCATTGCTCCAGGAAATATTTAACATTATAGTTAACGATGATGACTGATAAAAGCATATTCAAATATAGTAAAGAAGCCTTTGTATATTTGCGCCATGCTAAAAACTACACTTTTACATGCGGTGGAAGCCGGGGCAAAACAGCTACGGCATTTCTTTAATAATGATGATTTAAAAATCAGCAACAAAGAAGGAATAAACAATTGGGTAACCGAGGCCGATCATGCTGCAGAGAAAGCTATTATAGATTGTATAAAAGCTAGTTATCCCGATCATTTTATTTTGAGTGAAGAAGTTGGTGAAATAATTACCAGCAGTAATACTAAATGGATTATTGATCCTATTGATGGCACCATCAACTTTGCCAGCGGTATTCCGCTTTGTTGTGTAAGTATTGGGGTAGAACAAAATGGTGAAATGATTTTGGGTGCGGTATATAACCCCTTTATCAATGAATTGTTTTTTGCCGAAAAAGGAAAAGGAGCAACGCTTAACGATAAAAAAATTCATGTAAGCAAAAAAACCGAAGTGCTGCACAGTTGCCTGGTAACCGGTTTTCCTTACACCTATTTAGATATGCCCAACGGGCCCTTACAGGTTTTTGAAAAATTAATACGAAAAGGTGTACCGGTAAGAAGGATAGGCAGTGCCGCCATTGACCTTTGTTGGGTAGCCGCCGGTAGGTTTGAAGGTTTTTTTGAACACAGCCTGAGTGCCTGGGATACGGCAGCAGGATATTTAATAGTAGAAGAAGCCGGTGGCAAAGTAACCGATATGGATGGTAACAAATATTCACCGTATCAAAAAAAATTAGTAGCAACCAATGGTTTAATACACGATGAGTTACTGGAGGTGATTCATAACAAAAGGCAATTGTAGATTATTGTTAGAGTAAAATGAATACTTTTAAAGCGGTTATAAAGAAGTGGTTTAAGCCCTTGCTATACATAATCTAAGCAAATGAGTTATTGTTGTTTCGTTTATCAATACAAGCAATAAAAATTTATTCACCAAAAAAGGAAAAGCTTCAAAATAAAAGCTATTCCGCAATATAAAATCTGAAATAATTATATGGAGGATCGTACAGAAATATCAACCTTAGGTGAATTTGGCTTGATAGAGTATCTAACCAAAAACAACGAAACAAAAAATGCATCTACTGTTTTAAGCGTTGGTGATGATGCTGCTGTAATAGATCATTTTGGCAGGCAAACGGTAATAACTACCGATTTGCTGGTGGAAGGTATTCATTTTGATTTGATGTACACACCCCTTAAACACCTGGGTTATAAATCGGTGATTGTAAACATCAGCGATATTTATGCCATGAATGCAACGCCTACACAAATTGTTATAAGCATTGCAATCAGTAATAAGTTTAGCGTAGAAGCGTTAGATGAATTTTATGAGGGCGTATATGCAGCCTGTGCCCGTTATAATATTGATTTGGTTGGTGGCGATACCACTTCACCTCAACGAGGTTTTATTATTAGCGTTACAGCTATTGGAGAGGTAGCGCCTGATAAATATGTAAAAAGAGATGCTGCAAAAGTAAACGACCTTATTTGTGTAAGCGGCGATTTAGGCGCTGCATTTTTAGGCTTAACGTTATTAGAGCGGGAGAAAAAAATTTTTGAAGAAACCGGCGCACAGCCCGATCTGGAAAACCAGGCATACATAGTAGGCCGTTTATTAAAACCCGAAGCAAGAAAAGATGTGATTGAATATTTTGCAGAACATAAAATTATACCCACCAGCATGATGGATATTAGCGATGGCCTTAGCAGCGATATATTGCATATATGCAAGCAAAGCAATGTAGGTTGTGTTTTGTATGAAGACAAATTGCCGCTGAATGAAGACAGTAAAGAATTTGCATATAAACTGGAGCTGGACCCAACAGCCTGTGCATTAAGTGGCGGCGAAGATTATGAATTGCTGTTTACTATTAACCAGGCCGATCATGAAAAAATTGAAAAGAACAATGGGCTTAGTATTATTGGATATATAACCGAAGCAGCAAACGGAAAAACTTTTATTACCCGTGGAGGCAATAAACACGAGCTGATTGCACAAGGATGGAATCATTTGAAATAAACAACATCATTAATAGCAGTATTGCTAAAATTGAAGTAAATAATTTTGCCAACAGTAAATGAAAACTACAAAAACCTTCCTTGTAATTTCTTTAGCTGTTTTTTTATACTCCTGTGCCACAACAAAAAACTACAACCCCAATAAAAAATATTCGCCGCAGCAATTACAACAGGATTATACTTTGCTAAAAAACATACTGCAAACAAAACATCCATCGCTTTATTGGTACACCCCAAAAGACAGTATGGATATGTATTTCAACCGGTATTATCGTTTGTTAAAAGATAGCATGACCGAACAGCAGTTTGGCTGGCAAGTGATAGCGCCGCTTACTCAAAAAATTCATTGCGGCCACACCAGCATGAGCCGTAGCAAGGCTTATAATAATTGGGTGGCCAATAAAAGATTGCCTTCCTTTCCCCTGTTTTTAAAATGCTGGAACGACAGTATGGCAATTGCCGCCAATTTAAATCGTAAAGATTCTGTTTTAAAAAGAGGCGTGCTCATTACATCCATAAACGGAATAAAAAACGCCAAACTATTAAGCATAATGTTTAATTACCTGGTTGAAGACGGCTATGCCGAAAATGTAAACTTTTTAAGGCTTAGCAGTAATTTTCCATATTATCATCGTAATATTTTTGGCATTAGTAAAAATTATACAGTTACCTATATTGATAGTGCCGGATTAGAGAAAACCATTGATGTACCTGCTTTTGGCCTGGTAAAAGATAGCAGCAATAAAAAAAATAAACCTGCAATAGTAAAAAAACAAGAGAAGAAAAAAAGAGAAACCAGGCAATTAAGATTACAGAATATACGCTCGCTTGCCATTGATACTACTAATAATACAGCTATTGTAACTATTAATACTTTTTCAACAGGGGGCCTGCGAAAGTTTTACAGGCAATCATTCAGGTACATAAAAAAAACAGGCATTAATAATGTAGTGTTAGATATCAGGAGTAATGGCGGCGGTCGTATCAGGTTATCTACCCTGCTTACGAAATATGTAAGCAAGCAAAGTTTTAAAGTGGCCGATACTTCTTTTGCCGTGTGTAAATCATTGCGTCCGTATTCAAAATATATAAAAGAGCGTTTTGTAAATAACCTGGGTTTGTTTTTTCTTGCAAGAAAAAAGAATGATGGCTTGTATCATTTTGTTCATTGGGAGCGAAAACTTTATAAGCCCAAAACAATTAATCATTTTGATGGTAATTTATATGTGCTTATTAATGGCTCTACTTTTTCGGCCGCAGCTTTATTCAGCAATGCAGTAAAAGGACAACCCGGTGTTACATTGGTTGGCGAAGAAACCGGTGGCGGCTGGCATGGCAACAATGGTATCTTTATTCCAGATATTGTTTTGCCCAATACACATTTGAAAGTAAGGCTTCCACTATTCAGGCTGGTGCAATATAATCATGTACCCAAAAATGGCCATGGCGTACAGCCCGATATTTACATTCCAACAAATTACAAAGCCTTTTTAAACGGTGTTGATTATAAGATGCAGGTAGTAATGGATATGATTAAGGCAAAAAACTGATACGATATAAATAATAAGACTTCATAAAATCTTAAAAATATCTGCATCTTTCCAAAAAGGAAATTTCATTCTTGTTTCATCTAATATTTCTTTTTCCAGCACTATCGTATTTACATCTTCATCATCAGCCAGGTGATAATAAACCTGGCCCAGCGGATCAATAACCAGGCTATTACCGCTATGGTAAATGTTATAACCATCATTACCCACCCGGTTTACTCCAACAACATAACACTGGTTTTCTATAGCCCTTGCACAAAGCAGGGTTTTCCAGGCATGGCTGCGTCGTTCGGGCCAATTTGCTACGTAAACCATTACATCATATTCAAACCCGGTTTCATTGAATTGTTGTCTTGCCCAAACCGGAAACCGCAGGTCGTAGCATACCATTAAATTAATTTTCCATCCTTTTACCGATGCAATCAATCGTTTATTACCTGCTGTATAATGTTTATCTTCTTCGCCAAAAGCAAACAGGTGCCGTTTGTTGTAATAGCCATATTGCCCGTTGGGCAACATCCAAACCAACCTGTTAAAATAATTACCTTCTTCTTCTATCATCAGGCTGCCGGTAAGCACAATACCGTTTTCCCGGCTTAATCTTTTCATCCATTCAACCGATTCGCCATTCATATTCTCTGCAAACAGTTCTGGTTTCATGCTAAATCCGGTGTTAAACATTTCGGGCAATATCACTATTTCTGTATTCTCCTCAATGCTGTTTATTTTATTTTCAAACATTTGCAAATTGGCCGCCTTATCCTCCCAAATTAAATTACTTTGTATGGTTGTGATGCTTAAGGTTGACATGGTTTTTATTTGTATTCAAATTTACGAACGGAATAAACATCATGAACTTTTAAAGTAAATCGTACTTTAAAAAACAAAACCTTAGTTTTGCACTCCACTTTCTTTTATTAAACAGCCTGTTGCAGGCTTTGTGGTAAATAAATTTTCATTGCTGATTCAGAAAATGCAACATCTTTGCCAGCCCGTTTAAAAATAAAAACCTCTTAATGGATTTTAAAAGATTAGAGCTTATTGACCCTATCCTTAAAGCATTGATAGCAGAAGGATATACAGCGCCTACACCTATTCAGGCGCAAAGCATCCCATTGATATTAGAACAAAGGGACCTGCTTGGTTGTGCCCAAACCGGTACCGGCAAAACGGCGGCATTTGCTATTCCTATTTTACAATTGCTGTATAAAAATAAAATCATAGAGCATGGCCCTCAAAAAATAAAAGTACTTATATTAACACCAACCCGTGAGCTGGCAATTCAAATAGATGAAAGTTTTGCTGCTTACGGTAAATACACCGGTATTAGTCATACCGTAATCTTTGGCGGCGTATCGCAATTACAACAAACAAATATTTTAAGAAAGGGTGTAGATATATTGGTGGCTACACCGGGGCGCCTGCTTGATTTAATAAGCCAGGGTTTTATAGACTTAAAATATTTGCAAATTTTTGTTTTAGATGAAGCAGACCGTATGTTAGACATGGGTTTTATACACGATGTAAAAAGGATAATAACTAAATTGCCAGCAAAAAGGCAAACCCTGTTTTTTTCTGCTACCATGCCACCCGAAATTCAAAAATTGGCAGATGTATTATTAACCAAACCAGCAAAAGTTGAGGTAACGCCGGCTTCATCAACCGTTGATAGCATTGAACAAAGTTTATTTTATGTAGATAAACAAAATAAAATAAACCTGCTGAATTATTTATTAAAAGATAAAAATATTTCTACAGCGCTTGTTTTTACAAGAACAAAACACGGGGCTGATAAAGTGGTTAAATTTTTACTTCGCAACAATATCATGGCCGCAGCTATTCATGGCAATAAATCGCAAAATGCCCGGCAGCATGCGTTGGGTAATTTTAAAACAGGAAAGATCAGGGTTTTAGTTGCAACCGATATTGCAGCCCGGGGAATTGATATTGATGACCTGACTCATGTAATTAATTTTGATTTACCTAACATACCCGAAACTTATGTACACCGTATAGGCCGTACCGGAAGGGCGGGTAACTCGGGATTTGCATTTTCTTTTTGTGCTAATGATGAAAAAGACGAATTAAAAGATATTCAAAAACTGATAAGGCTTACTATTCCTGTTGTAGATGAGCATCCATATCCAATAAATGAAAATATCAACCCCTTACCGGTAAAGCCTTCGCAAAAGCCTGCATCAAACCGTTTAAGAGGGAATGAAAGGTTTAATAAAAACAAAATTAAGAATGAGGGCAATAACCGTCACAAAAAACAAAGAGGCTAATATTTTAACGGCCATATCTTCATTGTAAGGTTTGTTTTTATAAAGTTGCATAACATTTATTATTGTTATTCTTTTTTAAATAAAAGCCTTATTTTCAATCTGCCGGTATTTTAATTTATAAACTTATTTTTTATGGGCGCTAAAAAATATATCTCCTATTTTTTAAATCCATTGTTAAACCCATTGCAAACTTTACGTACGCACAAAGTATTGCAGGTAAATCCAACAGTTATTTCGGACCGCAAAGAACCGGAGATAACAAAAATTTCTGTTTTTGATTATGATGTAAAAGATGTTAGGTATAAAGAGTTAGAATCGGTAAGCGATAGTTTTCCTTTTATTGAAACAGCGGCTGTATCATGGATAAATGTTGATGGGCTAAGAAAAAATGACGTAGAAAGCATTTGTTTAAAATATGGAATCCACAACCTGATAATGGAAGACATTTTAAGTATGGGACAACGTGCAAAAACCGATGAAATAAATGGGCTGCAGTTTTCGCTTATGAACATGCTGTATTTTAATGAAAAAGATTCATCTGTAGAAGTGGAGCAGATAAGTATTGTGCTGGGAAAAAATTTTGTAATCAGTTTTCAGGAAGATGCTACCAGGGATGTATTTAATTCCTTAAGGGAAAAATTAAAAATAAACAATAGTAAGGTTAGGCAAAATGGTGCCGATTTTTTGTATTATTCCCTGATTGATTTGATTGTTGATAATTACTTTGTTGTGATGGAAGGATTAGGAGAAAAAATTGAAGACCTGGAAGAATCAATTGTTAGAAATGCAAACACCCGTAGCCTGGCTAAATTAAATATGTTGCGTAAAGAAATGATTATACTTAAAAGAAGTGTAGCTCCGGTAAGAGAGTTGGTGAATGGTATTTTACGCAGCGAAAGTGAATTGATTGAAGAAAGAACTGTAAAATATTTTAAGGATGTGCATGACCATATACTTCAGGCAAACGACTTGGCCGAGAACTACCGTGATATGATGATGAACCTGAACGACCTATATTTAAGCAACGTAAATCTTAAAATGAATGAAGTAATGAAGGTGATGGCGGTGGTTACCTGCTTACTTGCTCCGGCAACTGTTATTGGAGGTATTTTTGGAATGAACTTTGAAACTATTCCATTGCTTCACAACAAGTGGGGTTTTTTTATTTCGGTAGGCCTTATGTTATGTATTCCGCTGGCAATGTTAAGTATGTTTAAGAAACGTGGCTGGTTTTAAACGGAAGCTGTTTTGGGTTTTTTATAAATAGG
>DAOLYC010000020.1:0-14203 GCA_035425605.1 Ferruginibacter sp. | reverse complement strand
AAATACCAGGGAAGAAGTTATAAGGAAAAACCTTTTTTTCAGGGAAGGAGACCCAGTGTTTCCTTATCTTTTAGCCGATAATGAACGTTTTTTAAGAGAACTTGCCTATATAAAAGATGTAAAGATATTTATTGATTCTATACAGGCTTCGCCCGATTCTGTTGATATAATTGTATTAACAAAAGATGTATTTTCTATTGGCGGCAAATTGCTTATTAGTAGCACAACAAGAGGAAGGGGTGAAATAAGGGAAGAAAACTTTTTAGGTACTGGCACCCGCTTGTTGCTTAGCGGATATTATGAATCAGACAGAAACCCACCACGAGGGATTGGTGGCGAATTAGTAAGCAGGAATATAGGCGGATCTTTTATTGATTATACGATAGGCTACCAGGATTATGGAAAAGCTTTTAGCAGTGATAGAAACCAGGAAACAGTTTTTTATACTCGTCTCGAAAAACCGTTGGTAACGGCTTACAAACCTTCTACCGGCGCAATGGAATGGAGCTACCGGCGCACCCGTAATGTGTATAACACCGATTCGGTTTATTTATCCGATTTTAAATATGCTTATTACTCTTTAGATGGCTGGTTTGGTTACAGCTTGGATAGCAAACGTTCGCTGTATGCAAACAAAGAAATAAGGGTACACAAGTTTTTGGCATTAAGGGGTTTCAAACAATTTTACCAGGTAATTCCTCAAAAGGCACAAAAAGTTTATAATCCAAGCTTTGCCGATTATGAAGGAGCGCTTGCATCCTTTAATATTTTTAAACAGGTATTTTATAAAACAAGTTTCATTTACGGCTTTGGTGTTGTGGAAGATATTCCGGAAGGATTTAGTGCTGCGGTTACAACAGGCTATATCAATAAACAAAATTTTAAAAGGCCATACGGTGGTATTGTGTTATCATTATCGAATTTTAAAAACCAGGGAAAATATTTTGATTACACCTTAAAATTTGGTGGATACTATTTTCGCCACCGGTTTGAAGATGTTGACCTATTGTTTGATATCAATCATTTCAGCAGGTTAAAAAAAATCAGGCAAAACTGGTATAACCGATTTTTTATAAGCACAGGTATTGCAGCACAGGTAAATCCTGCACTCAACCTGCCATTATATTTAAACAGCAATTACGGTTTACCTTATTTTAATAATGATAGCCTTAAATCGGATTTAAGAGCCACAATTAAAACCGAGACAGTTTTTTATAATACAAAAAAGTTTTTAGGTTTTAGGTTTGCTCCTTTTATGTTTGCCGATGGAATTTTAGTAAAACCATCAACATTAGGGCTTAAGTATAGTGATATTTTTACCGCTGTTGGTGGTGGAGTACGTACCCGTAACGACAACCTGGTTTTTGGCACCATTGAGTTGAAATGGTATTATTTTCCCCGTACAAATGGTAATATGAATGTTTTTAAAATTGAACTAAATAGTAACCTGCGGTTTAAATTCAGGAATAACTTAAGTGTACGTCCCGATTTTGTTAGCGGTAACTAATGTTGTGCAGGCAAATGCCCAAATGAAAATACTTTTAAGCTAAGGGAAAAATTACAATAAATCCAACGCCTTGGCTAAAAAAGTAGTATTAAAAGGTAATACCATAGAGCAGTAAGAGCCAATTGGCGACCATAAAACTGCAAAAAAACCAACAACAGATAATAAAAATAATATCCAGTACAGGCCAGTCCTTTTTTTGGTTGTTTCCATGTCTTTTCTTTTTATGCAAATATAAGGCAGAACTTTTTATCACATACTTTTTATTCTATACAACATTTATTTTTTGTAAAGTGTTATCTTGCATTTCTTAACCCTAAATGGATGGTTTTACATTTTTATTTACGTTACTCAACAAAATTCGGTCAGGCTATTTTGGTTTCGGGTAATACAGAAACTTTAGGAAATAACGATTTTGAAAAGGCTTTTTTACTAGAATATCTGAATGACCAGTTTTGGCATGGTTATGTAGAGATTGACGAAAAGCATAAAGCAAATACAATTCAATATAAATATATCCTAAGAGAAGCAAACACCGATGATATTGCTGAATTCGGGGATGACAGAATTATTGATATTACTAAATTTAAAACGCAGCGGATAGTACTTACCGATGTTTGGAACCATCCGGGAACGGTAGAAAATGTTTTCTATTCTTCTCCATTTAAAAATGTACTGCTAAATATTCCTGCAGCAGAAAAAAGTAATGAAAAGTCAACTAAAAAATTTACCCACGAATTTAGAGTAAAGGCACCATTACTTGGAACGCATGAAATTTTATGTATTGGCGGTTCGGCTGCTGTGTTACATAACTGGGCAAAAGATAAAACAGTGCCAATGCATAAGGATGGTAATTGGTTTACTGGCAGACTTAATTTACCGGGAGAGGCTTTTCCGTTTACTTATAAATATGGTATTTATAATAAAAAAGATAAACAGTTTGTTAGGTTCGAAGAAGGGAATAACAGGTTATTACTTTCGCCAGAAACAGAAAATACAATCAATATAATACACGATGGTTTTGCAAACCTTCAAAATATTAATTGGAAAGGGGCCGGTGTAGCCATTCCCGTTTTTGGGTTACGCAGTAAAAATGGAATGGGTGTAGGCGAAATTACCGACCTAAAACTATTGGTTGACTGGGCAATGGCTACCGGGTTAAGTATGATACAATTATTACCCATCAATGATACAACAGCAACTTACACCTGGCATGACTCATATCCTTACTCGGCTATCTCTGCCTTTGCTTTACATCCTTTGCTTATAAACCTGGAAGCCGTTGCCGGTAAAACGGGTGCCGATGTAATAAAGCGTACAACAAAAAAGAAAACAACATTAAACGCACTTAAGGAAATTGATTACGAACAGGTTTTAAAAATAAAACTGGATGTGCTGAAAGAGTTGTATCAGCTTCAAAAAGATTCATTTAAAAATGATGCTGCTTATTTGTCGTTTTTTGAAATGAACCGTTATTGGCTGGAGCCTTATGCCGCATTTTGTTACCTGCGTGATAAATACAATACAGCCGATTTTTCAAAATGGAAACAACAGGTGCAATATGATGAAAGCGCCATACAGCAATTAATTGATTCACGGCAAAAACATTATGACGAAATCGCATTTCATTACTTTATACAATTTCATCTGCATTTGCAATTAAAAGCAGCTACTGATTATGCACATAAAAATGCAGTAATTATAAAAGGCGATATACCCATTGGTATTTGCAGAGATAGTGTAGATGCATGGATGGAACCTGAATTATACCACATGGATGCACAGGCAGGGGCGCCGCCAGATGCATTTACCACCAAGGGACAAAACTGGGGATTTCCTACATACAATTGGAAGAAGATGCAGGCAAATAATTTCACCTGGTGGCGCATGCGTTTTGAGCAGATGAGTAATTATTTTGATGCCTTTAGGATTGATCATATACTCGGTTTCTTTCGTATTTGGACGATACCTTCACATGCAGTGGAAGGTATCATGGGTAGGTTTGTACCTGCCATTCCAATATCTATAAACGAAATTTTTGGTAAAAATATCTTATTCGAAAGGTATAGATATACAAAACCTTTTATTAATGAAGATGTATTAACCCAAATTTTTGGCGATAAAAAAGAAGAGGTTAAAAAAACATTCTTAGATAAAGACAAGCTTAAAACAAAATTTAACACACAACGAAAAGTAGAAAATTATTTTGACGGACTAAATGATGCCGATAGTAAAATTAAACAAGGTCTGTTTGATCTGATAAGCAATGTTATATTTTTTGATGATGAAGAATTTGGTGGCCAGAAATTTCATTTTCGAATTTCAATGGAAGATACCAGCTCATTTAATAACCTGGATCCACATTCGCAGGTTGAGTTACAAAAATTATACATCAATTATTTTTTTCGCCGCCAGGATGAACTGTGGCGTAAAGAAGCAATGAAAAAATTGCCAGGGTTAAAACAAAATACCAATATGCTTGTTTGCGGCGAAGATTTAGGAATGGTACCGCATTGTGTGCCCGAAGTAATGGAAAAACTTGGCATTCTTAGCCTGGAAATTCAAAGGATGCCTAAGAAAACAGGTATTGAATTTTTTCATCCCAACGATGCACCGTATTTAAGTGTAGTATCACCATCAACCCACGATATGAGTACCATCAGGGCATGGTGGGAAGAAGATGAAAATAAAACCAAACGTTTTTTCAATAATATTATGGGGCAAACAGGTATGCCACCAAAATACTGTGAGCCCTGGATAAATAAAGAAATCATTCTGCAACATTTATATTCGCCGGCTATTTGGAGTGTATTTCAAATGCAGGATTTGCTGGGTATGCATGCAACATTGCGCCGCAAAAATCCATCCGAAGAAAGAATTAATAACCCGGCAAACCCTAATTATTACTGGAACTACCGTATGCACCTGAACCTGGAAGATCTGTTGAAAGAAACAGAATTTAATGAAGAACTGAAAACCAATGTGAAAGCAAGTGGTAGATAATTATTTTTTGTTTTTCAATATTGAATAAACCAGAAAATGAAACTTACTTACAAAATATATAACCTTCCTTTTCATCATCCATTCACCATTTCAAAAGGAACCAAAACACATCAGCCTACATTAATAGTACAACTCGATTTTATGGGGATTAAAGGATATGGCGAAGCGCCGGCTATAAGTTATTATAATATCCCGGTAGAAAAAATGGTAGAAGATATTGAAAGAAAAAAAATATTTATAGAAAAATTCGCTTTCTCCGACCCCGAACGTTACTGGCATTATTTGCATCATCTTTTTCCAGCCAATTCGTTTTTAGTTTGTGCATTAGATATGGCCGGATGGGATATTTATGGTAAACTAAAAAGAAAACAATTACACGAATTATGGCAACTCGATACTGCCACTGCACCACTTACTGATTATACCATTGCAATTGACACGGTAGAAAACATGGTTATAAAAATGAAAGAAAAACCCTGGCCGGTTTATAAGATAAAAACAGGCGTTGAGGGCGATTTGGAAATGGTGGAAGCATTAAGAAAACATACCGATGCAAAATTTAGAGTAGATGCAAATGCAGGCTGGACTTTAGAACAGGCTTTGCAAAAGATACCTATACTTAAAGATTTAGGAGTTGAGTTTGTAGAACAGCCTTTAGCAAAAGATGATTGGGAGGGAATGAAAATTTTATATGAAAAATCTGTTTTGCCATTGATAGCAGATGAAAGTTGTGTAGCTGAAACGGATGTTGAAAAATGTTACAGTCATTTTCATGGCATTAATATTAAGCTTACAAAATGTAGTGGCATTACACCAGCCAGGCGAATGATAGCAAAAGCAAAAACATTGAATTTACAGGTGATGGTAGGTTGTATGAATGAAAGTTCGGTTGGTACGGCTGCAATTGCACAACTGGCGCCAATGTTAGATTTTGTGGACATGGATGGGCCATTACTGTTGGCAGAAGATATAGGCGAAAGTGTAAAATTTAATTTTGGTAAAATTATTTATAATGATTTTCCAGGGTTAGGCATAAATAATATTAGTTTATAAAATGGTTTATTTGTTTAACCAGGTATTTAAAATTTCAGATTGTAATGCATCCAAAGTATCCTTTCGTTTAATGGTAAACTTCTTTCTTCCTTTATCAGCATCTGTTTCAAATGCAGATTGTAATCCTGCATAAACAAGATAACGATTGTAATCAGGCTCTTTGGTTGTATATACAAATTCAAATTCGGAAGCCAGTGATATACCAGCTACATCTTCACAAGCCTGTTGAAATTCAGCATCTGTAAAACCACGCTGTAGTTTTTTATAATAGTAATGGTATAAATAGCGCATTACATCGTCTAAAGATTTTTTATTTTTTGTAGCATGTCGAATACTAAAATCTAGTATGAATCCAACAAGCGGGCCTTTATCATAATACGAAATTGATTTACCCGGATCTTTTCCTTGTGTGCCAAATGGTCCATCGCCCCAGGTTTGGTAACTTGATTGTATCAATGACTGATACAATCTTCCCGGATTATTTTCAATAGCATTTAAGTTACTTTCAAAATTATTAAAGAGCATTTGTTCAGTAATTAAACCAGCTCGTTTTACTGTCAGGTATTCATAATATACTGATAAGCCTTCGCTAACCCAAAGTAAATTTGTACGGTTAGCTTTGTCATAATCAAAAGGCCACAATTCGAGTGGTCTAATGCGTTTTACATTATAATTATGAAAAAACTCATGTGCCAGAAAAACCATAATCCTGTTCATTCCTTCATCCGTTTCAAGTCCTCTGCCGTCAAAACTTATGGTTGTGTTATTCAGGTGTTCAATTCCACCACGGCCGGGACCAATGCCAATAAAAGTATATTCTTTATATGGTATGTCGCCAATAATAGAAACAGCCGCTTCAACCACTTTTTTTAAATTATTCATGAACAACTCTTTGTTAAATTGGCTCATTTTATATCCAATAAACCGATGCGTAACGCCTTTAACTTTAAAAGAAGGAAGTTCTTCAAGATTACCAATCAGTAGCGGACAATCATATAGAATATCAAAATCGGGTGCGGTAAATTCATTGGTTTTTCCTGCAACTTTTGTAAGTCCGGTTGCAATGTTATTCCAATGCCTGGGCATATTTATTTTAACAGTAACAGGGTTTTTAATATATCCATCGACATATAAAAACAAACCAGCCGGAAGTAAATAAGCATGTGTGCTATCCAAAAAATTTGTTGCAACAAATGCCCTGGTAGCTTTTACATTATAACTAAGATGCAAACTGTTTGTATTGCTTGATGGCACTCGCCAGGTATTTTCATTCAATTTTTTTACAGGGATGATATTCCCATTTTTGTCTTTTACTAAAAAATTTTCAACTTCTTTAGCATAATTCATTAATTGATAATAACCCGGCATCCATTTTGGCATTTTAAAATCAATGTTGTCCAAATGCCAGCCACTGCTGGTTAGCTCCACATGAAAATACTGAGATGATGGCTGTGGCATACTAACGGTATAATATAATATTGGTTTTATATTTTGTGCCGAAGCCGTTAAAGTAAAAACAAAACTGTAAAGTAGAAATGAAATGAGAAGTTTATGAATATTTAATTTAAATGTCATAGCCTAAAATTAAAGAAATAAAAAAGTGATGTTGAAAAGCAATTAAACCAACTTACACGCTCAGCAAACCTCTAAAGCCCCGGGCAGCATAATAAGATTCTGCTCCATTGTGATAAATGAAAACAGCATTATATCTTCTGTCGCAAAAAACTGAACCGCCATTTTTTCTTATTGCTATCGGCGTTTGTACCCAACTGGAAGTTTTTAAATCAAAATTTCCAAGCTGTTGTAATGTGCGGTATTGCTCTTCTGTTAATATTTCAATTCCCATATATTCAGCCATAGCCATGGCACTTCCTTTTGGTTTATTTTCTTTCCTGCTTTTTAAAGCTGCTTCATCGTAACAAAGACTCCTGCGTCCGGCAGGGCTTTCTGCAGCGCAATCATAAAAAATATATTCGCCTGTTTTTTTATTAAAACCTACAACATCAGGTTCACCACCACTTTCTTCCATTTCATTTAACGACCAAAGTTTTTCACTGCTTTTTACCAATCTTGCCTGTACAGTATCCCAGTCAATGTTTTTATGACGAGTTATGTTTTTTTCAAAACGTTTTTTTAAAATACTTAATAACTCTTCACGCTGTTTTTGTGATAACTTTTTATTAATGGTTTTCATTGTAATCATGTTGTTTACTGTATAAATTTACCATTTAATTAATCTCATTTTTAAATTAGGTAATAAATTTCTCTTATAAAGCTAATCCACAGGAAATATGCACTTGAATTTTTTGATGACTGTTAATATAAATATTGGCATTTTTTACGTTTGCTATTATTATGCAATTGTTTAAAATTTAGTATGTTTCAACCGTAAATAATAATGAAAGCAAACTTACAGTCAACAATCTGATAAACATCAATAAGTGAAATTTTACTAAATTGGTTACTTATATAATATTTAAGTGATTTTTATAAATATGATACCAAAATATATTAATATACGTTATCATTGTCCAAACAATACCTAAAATGAATCAGCAATGCTTAAAGTTTGCATTATTGCTTTGCATATTATGTAACCAGTTATGTGCACAAAATACAGCCCCCAAAAAGCAAAATCTTTTTGCTTTTAATGTACATCTTACTGATTACAATTTTTTTTATAAATCAAAAGGCTCATCAATCAACGCATTTCAGCATAACTACCTTTTTAAACCTGGGTATAATTCATTTGGCTTTTCAGTTGCTTATTGGAAAGGACTTAATTCTACAATTAACTTGTCGGGCAACCTCGGAGGAACTTTTTCAAATTACCCAAGTAAATTTATAAAAGGCGATAGTATCGGGCAATCGGGTTTTAGCACACAATTAGATGCATTGTTACATTTTATGGCATTTAAAGAATCACCTTCATTAAATCCATTTTTAACCGCAGGGTTGGGAGTGGGAAATTTTGGTAAAGCGTTTGCATTGTATGCACCTGTTGGCCTGGGTTTAAAATTAAGTTTTAAAGGTGGAAGTACAGTTTTTATTCAATCACAAATGCGGATAAAACTAACAGGTGGTATTGATAAAAATTATATGATGTTTAGTGTTGGATTTGCTCAAAATTCAAAATGGGGTAAACAAGAAAAAAAGAAGAAATCAAAAACAAAGTCTGTAAAAACTAAAAAAGATAAAGAAAAAACTGTTGTTGAAATTGACAGCGATGGCGATGGTTTTGCCGATACGGTTGATAAATGCCCAACAGTAAAGGGAAATGTAAATGGTTGCCCCGATACCGACGGTGATGGCATAGCCGATACTGACGATCATTGTAAAGATGTTGCTGGTGTTGCCAGGTATAACGGTTGCCCGGTACCAGACACAGATGGAGATGGTGTTGATGATGAAAATGACAGGTGTAAAACAGAAAAAGGTGATAAAGAAAATTACGGGTGTCCCTGGCCGGATGCAGATGCTGATGCCGTGCCTGATAAGGACGACAAATGCCCTGAAGTAAAAGGTACAGTTGCAAATAACGGTTGCCCATTGCCGGTAGCCGAAGGCGCACCTATCATTAATGTTACAAATAATTCAATGACCTATTGTATTAATTTTGATTACGACAGGGCAATACTTGTTTCGGATGCATTTACGGTTTTAAAAAATATTGTAGATATTTTAAAAGCAGATAATTCGCTGCAAATAAGTATTACCGGGCATTCTGATAACGGAGGTACAAATGCCGGTAACATACGGGTATCTGCCGATAGGGCAAAAATTACCAAAGATTATTTTCTCAGCTACAATATTGCTGAAAGCAGGATACAAACAGCATTTTATGGCTCCAGCAGGCCGATAGATAATGAACAGCAATGGCGTAACAGGCGTGTAGAAATTACTTTGTTTAAAAAATAATAGTTGATACTATTGATTTTTTGAATGTATCATCTTTTAAGTTTTATTTTTTTTAAGAGATGGTTAAGGATTAATGGTTAAGAATATATAAGCAATCAGGTTTACTAATAAAACAACACCATACACAGCATTACTTCTACCGCCAATTAAAGATAACATCACCGTAAAAATTGAAATAACCAGGAGTATTATTGATAAAATATCAAGGCCTAATACTAACGGGAAATCATAAATGTAACTTGCAAGAGAAACTATTGGGATGGTAAGGCCTATACTGGCAATAGCCGAACCTAATGCCAGGTTGAGGCTTGTTTGAAGTTTGTTATTACGTGCTGCATTTATGGCTGCAATCCCTTCGGGTAATAATATCACTGCTGCAATAATAATTCCTACCAAACTTTTTGGAAGTCCATAATTTACTATAACAGTTTCAAGCGGGTGCGATAAACTTTTTGCGAGTAAAACAACAATGGTTAAACTGATAAGTAGAAAAACAACACTAATGCTCATTGAAGTATTAGAGATGGAATGCGTCTTCTTTTCGTTCTGATCTTTTTCATCTGTAATAAAATATTCTCTATGCCTAATTGTTTGTGCCGAAATAAATGCAGCATATATGGCAAGGCATGCAAAAAACTCAAACAATATTTGTGCTTCGGTATAATAGGGTCCAGGTTCACCTTTGGTAAAAGAGGGCACAATCATGGTGAATGCAACAATTGAAATCAACGATACCAATGAAATTTTTACTGAATGAGGCGAAAAAGTTTGTGTATGAAATTTTCTTCCTCCAATAAATAAACTTAATCCTACAATTCCATTTAATAACAGCATTACGGCCGAGTAAACCGTATCTCTGGCAAATGCTGCATATTGTTCGCCACCAGTTACCATTAATGAAACGATTATGGCCACTTCAATAATGGTTATTGATACAGCTAAAATTATAGTTCCATAAGGTTCTCCAACCCTGTGTGCAATTATTTCAGAATGATGTACAGCCGACATTACGCAGAATACAAGCAATATTCCTGCAATGGTTTGAAATAAAATGTTATTATCAAGATACCCAGTGAAATAAAGTATAAAAGCTACTATTGGTAAGGAAGTCGTCCACTCATAAAATTTCCTTATATGGTTTGGTTTTTTTATGTCAGTCATTCAGTATTGTTAAATAGTTTAGCTTAATGTTTTAATTAATTTGAAGTAAGTAAAAATATAAATTAATGGGAATTATACAACAAGTTTAATTTTTTATTTCAAGGGAAGATAATAAATGTATGCCCATACATCTATAAACAATAATCCCGGGTGTAAAACTGATGGTAAGCTTTGCAAATCTTTTTTAATTAGTAAAAAGTAAAGTACATAAATTATAAATAGGGCAATGAGTACAATTGGAATTATAGCGTAAGTCAAGTGCAATTTGCTTTAATTAATACTGCCTGGCAACAAAATTATATTTCAACTAAAAATTTAAATATACTTTTTTAAAACCTGCCTACAATTTTAAAATTAACCAGGCGTGGAGTAAGCCTGTTAGGAATGCTGTACACATTGTTTGCAAAATCTTTTATGAGTTGGTAGGAGATGGTATTGCGGCGGTCAATTAAATTAAATACTTCAAAGCTTGCCCAAATATTTTCAAAACTGCGAAAGGGACTATGGCTGCGGCGTTTGCTTTTTTCACTAAGCAGTTGAGCGCTAAATCCTGCGTCAACTCGTAAATAGGGTTCAATAGTTAAAGCATTTCTATATTTTACACTATTGGGTATATTATAACTCATATTGCTGCCATATAACATGTTTAAATGAAACTTAAAATTTTTATTGGTGGGCAGGTAATCCTCTAAATATAGTCCAACGGTTATCAGCCTATCTGTAGGGCGGCGCACATAACCTACTTCATTTTTAATACTATCTACCGCTACCTGGTCGGTACTTTTTGATGTGATGATTTCGCCAGAAGCATTTTTATACTGGTAATAAAAATCATTGTTAAGGTTTTCTTTTGTTTGCATGATACCAATACTTAACCAGCTTTCAGCATCTTTTACCAGCTCACCAAACAGGCGGGCTTCAAATCCTGTAGCATAGGCTTTAGCATCGTTATTACCGGCATAGCGAATTTTTACATTGTCAATATCATATACATCTACGCTGCTCATACTTTTGTAATAAGCTTCGGTTGCCAACCGAAACGGACGGCCTTGAATACCTTTAAAATTATAATCAACACCTGCAACTAACTGAAAACTTTTTTGCGCTTTTACATCAGTATTTAAAGTGCCATTATATCGCCTAAGTTCTCTATAAAAGGGAGGCTGATTGTAAACACCCGCTGCCAATTTAAAAACCAAATCTTTTTTCCAATTGGGTTTAATGCTGAATTGCATTCTTGGACTAATTAAAAATTCTTTATTTAAAGAATTGTAGTTGTAACGTATGCCAGCCTGCAAACTTATATCCTGCCCATTTTTGCCCAGGCGGATATTATCCTGCACATATCCACTGTATTTTTGTACGCTAAGGTTTGCATTTGAATTTAAATAAGTATATAAATTCAATTGTGCCGGATTATAGGGTAATGAATAACCGGCGCTGTCCTGGTATTCCCACTCTTTAAGCTGATCTGTAATTTTGGCCTGTTCAAAAGAGTTTCCAAACTGTATATAATGCTTACCGGCAGCATAAGAGCCTTTTAACGACGCATTGTACACATCAATATCAAGTTGATTGCGGCCATAGTTTTGGTAATAACCGGCACCCAGCGGATTAACTATTTGTCCGTAAGTGCTGCTGCTGCGGTCAAAATCTCTATCGCCAAATAAATAACTGCCCGCAATATCAAAATTTTCATTTTCTATATTTTGAAAGCGGCTAACCATCCACTTTAGTTTTAGTTTTTTGTTAGGTGTATGTATAAAACTTAAGCCAATAAGGTTTGTTTTGTAACCATCTTTTTCCTGCCCTTCAAACAAAATATCCAAACCAAGGTTAGCAGTAAATAATGGAGAGAACACCGAAGTTGTTTTTTGTGCCGATTCGGGAAATAATGAAAATTTTGTTACCGAATAGGTGCCCAGCAATTCCAATTGAATTTTTTCATTGAGCTTATAAGTAATTAGCCCTTGTACATCGGTAGAGGAAGGAATATAAGAACCGGTTGTTTCCTGGCTTTTTAAAATATTTTTATTGCTGCGGTTGCGTACGCCTACCAGGTAAGTTATCTTTCCTTTTTTTGATGCTCCTTCCACATGCAAGCCCTGTTCAAGCAAACTTATATATACCGAGCCTCCAAAGCTTGTAGGCTTTTTATATTGTATGTCCAATACACTGCTCATCTTATCTCCATACTTTGCCTGAAAACCTCCTGTATAAAAGTTTACATTTTTAGCCAGCTCGGGATTAATAAAACTTAAACCTTCCTGCTGGCCGCTCCTTACCAGGTAAGGCCTAAAAATTTCAAAATCATTAATGTAAATGAGGTTCTCATCATAATTACCACCTCGTACACTGTATTGCGATGTAAGTTCATTATTGCTGCCCACAAGTATCTTTATCAGGGCTTCCACGCCACCGGTGGTACTGGGTAAGGTAATGGCAGTTTTGGGATTAATTTTAGTAAGTCCTGTTTCTGTTCTTTCTTTATCATCGCCAACAACAACTGTAGTTAGTGTTTTGCTACCCCGTTCTAATTGCACAGTTATCTTTTCTTCTTCACCTTCACTTAGGAAAAAATTTCTTTGTTCTTCATTATATCCGGCATGTGTAAAAACCAATGCCAGCGAGCGGCCTGCGGCAACTTTTAAACTAAAATAACCGCTATCATTTGTTGTGATGCCTTTTGTTTTACCCAATATTGTTACAGATACTTTAGAAATAGGGTTATCATTTTCATCAACCAGTTTTCCAGTGATACTGGCTGTTTTTGATTGTGAAAATAAAGACAGGGCGATTAGCAGTAAAAGAAAAGTAAAGGCAACTCTCATTATATGAAGATAAATATTTTAACCTGTTGACGAAATTATTTCATAAAAATTTATAAGCATTTTTTTGGGTGAATATGTATGTTATGATAACAATGGGGTAATTTATAAAACAGGATTTTGATTGACCCATTTTTTATTTCTTTTGAGCTTTTGAATTTGATTGCCATAGACTAAATTTGCAACTTAAAATTATTTAAATTGATTAGAGTATCTTTTTTAGCCGTTATAATCTTTGCAATGTTTTGTGCTTGCAATGATAATAGCAATTCATCTGCAGAAAAGAAAAACAAAGTTGAACAAAAACCTGGGCAACAAAACAATTCTAAACTTGTTTTTTTAGATAAAGAAACAAGTATTGCAAATATATTATGCCAAAACTGGGTTTTAGAAGATGATGCCGATGCTATTGATGGAATGGATGAAAACTCTACGTTTGAAATACCTTATAGAAGTTTATGTTTTTCTGCCGATGGTTCATTTATTAAGAACCCCAGGAGCACTTTTGATTATGGTAAATGGGTATTTGATGATGCTGCAAAAACCATTACACTAAATAATTCTATTGATAAGAATAAGGATGTATATAAAATTGCCCGTATTGCTTTTGATGAACTGGTGCTGGTGAATACCGGTGTAAACAGCAGCACTAATTTAAAATTTATTTCAACAGGTCTTCGTTATTCAAATGCCAGGGAAGAACCTTTTTCTTTGGAGAATAATCGCTGGCGAATAA
>DAOLYC010000019.1:0-14207 GCA_035425605.1 Ferruginibacter sp. | reverse complement strand
CATAAACTGCTTCATCGCCTCTGAATAATTCATTGATGAATACGAAACGATCATTTACGCCAATGGCTTTTCGTAAATCCCTGATGGGAACTTCAGTAAGTGTATCACCTAAATCAATTTTAGATTGTTTAAGTCTTTCATTAAGTGAAGTATGGTGATTGTCGCTGATGGCATCATTTAATTCTTTAGTCTTATCATCAGATGTTGCTTGTACTTGGGGTTTTTGCTGATGTGTTAGTGTTGGAATGTCTTCTTCGGTTTCAAAAATAATATGTGGTTTATTTTGAACACTGATCTTCTTCATGGCATCAGCATTTCGTTTTATTTCTTCCAGCTCGGCTTCCAGTTCAACCTCATTCACTAACAGCACTTCAACTGTTTTTTCTTCATCATTATTTATTTTTACTTGTTCAACTGGTGCAGCAATTACCTGCATGGCCGATACGGTTACTGCCACCACATCATTATCAAACATTGATGCATTGTTTGACTGCAGGTGCAGCAGTTCTGCCTGTAACATTTGCACAGTTAATAAAAGCTGCCCTGGGGTAGCTTTGTTAGTAAACTGTTCTTGTAACTTTTTAAGGAGTGTCTCCACTCTTTCCATGATAATATTATACTTTTGATGCCCGTAACATGATAGGCATGTTTAAAAAAAATCATGCTTGCGGCCCTAAGTTACTAACTGATTTTTAAAAAAATACTTAAATGTTTATAGAACCAAATTTAAAAGGAGAAAGGCGGGGATGGATTGAAGTGATTTGCGGCAGTATGTTTAGCGGAAAAACCGAAGAATTGATACGCAGGCTAAAAAGGGTAAAGATTGCCAATTTAAAAGTTGAGATTTTTAAACCGGCCATTGATGTACGGTATGACGAAGTGAAAATAGTAAGCCATGATACCAATGCCATTGCATCAACACCGGTAGAAAGTTCTCAAACTATTTTATTGCTAGCACAGGATGTAGATGTGGTGGGCATTGACGAAGCCCAATTTTTTGATAGTGAAATAAGCAATGTGTGCGAACAGTTAGCACAGCGTGGTATACGGGTAATTGTAGCCGGCCTGGATATGGATTACCTGGGAAACCCATTTGGGCAAATGCCCAACCTGCTGGCCAAGGCCGATTATATAACCAAACTACATGCTATTTGTGTTAAGTGTGGCAATATTGCCAACATCAGCTATAGAAAAATTGCCCAGGGGCCACAGGTATTATTGGGCGAAAAAGATATTTATGAACCCAGGTGCAGGCATTGTGCCCAGGAAAAAAATTAAAACGTTTATTCTGTTATTATGTACGCAAGGATATATGCATTACTAAAAAAAGACATACTGCTTGAACTTAGGCAGAAACACACTTTTTATGGTATTCTTTTGTATATAGCCGCTACCATTTTTGTGTTATACCTTTCTATAGATAAACCCGATGCCAATATTTGGAACGGATTATTTTGGGTAATCTTATTATTTGTATGTGTAAATGCAGTAGCTAAAAGTTTTTTACAGGAAAGTAAAGGCCGTATGTTGTATTTCTATTCCATAACATCGCCGGTTGAGTTCATCATTGCAAAAATGATATACAATACCCTGCTTATGGTTTTTATGAGCCTGCTTACCTTAGTATTATTTTCAGCTTTTTTATCTAACCCCTTAACAAATATTTATTGGTTTATAGGCATCGTTATTTTAGGTGGTGGCAGCATAAGCATGGTATTTACATTAATGAGCGCCATAGCAGCAAAAGCACAACAAAATGCAGCATTAATTGCTATTTTAGGATTTCCCGTAATTCTTCCCCAGTTATTATTACTAATGCGCCTGAGCAAAGCAGCATTTGCAGAAATTTTTAAACAGGGAGCAGTCATGCAATTATCTGCACTTATTATTGGATTAGATGTTTTAGTAGTAGCCATGTCGGTAATACTTTTTCCTTATTTGTGGAAGGAATGATTTTATAAAATGCAATTTTTTTTTATTCTTTGAAATTGATTACCCTAACTTTGCCTCTCACTTAATTCTTTTTTTGTTTGCAGAAAAGCTGGTGGAAAATATTATCCTTTCTATTGCTGGTATATACCATTGTGGGAGGTTTTTTATTAGATGTACCCCGTTTATTTATACTTAACGAAACAATCCGCAACCTCTATTTTCATGTATGTATGTGGTTTGGTATGATGATTTTATTTGGTACCAGTTTTTTTTATAGCATTAAATACCTGCGAGGGTTTAATTTACGCAACGACATTTTTGCTCATCAATATGCTGCCGTTGGATCATTCTTTGGCATATTGGGTTACACAACCGGTACCATTTGGGCTAACTACACCTGGGTTACCGACCAAAGCCAATCGCTGGGGAATATTTTAAGAGAACCAAAACTTATTGGCGCAGCCATAGCCTTATTAATTTATGGAGCCTATTTTGTTTTACGTGGTTCATTTACCGATATAGATAAAAAAGCAAGGGTAAGTGCAGTTTATAATATTTTTGCCTTTGCCATGTTATTTCCAAGTATATGGATAATTCCCCGGCTGGTAGGCAGTTTACATCCCGGATCACCGGGCAGCGAAAGCGGTAATCCTGCATTAAATTTTAAAGATATTGATAGCAGGCTCCGCATGGTTTTTTATCCGGCAATAATAGGCTGGACGTTATTAGGAGTTTGGATAACCACTTTAAAAATAAGGTTACAATTAATTAAAGATAAAACACTGTTTCATGAATAAAATAGTAAGTAAGTTGCTTTTAATTATAAGCTGCTTATTTTGCAGTTTCATTTTATTTGCGCAGGATACACAGCCAGATATGGCTGATACAATGCGGAGTAACGGAAAAATATATGTGGTGGTAGCTGTTTGCCTCACTATATTGATAGGCTTGTTTATATATGTATTTTTATTAGACAAAAAAATAAGCCGGATGGAAAAAGAAAAGGAATAGTTTTTAATATTGCTATATAAAATCTCAACTAACGATTGTAAAAAATAAAAACCATTTTATGAGTGATAAACACGAATACACCTTCTTTGAAAATGTTGAAAGAAGTTTTGACAAAGCAGCCAAATTTACCAAATGGGATCTTGGAATACTGGAACAGATTAAAGCTTGTAACAGTGTTTACCGTATGCGGTTCCCCATTAAAAGAGACAATGGTACTATTGAAGTAATAGAAGCATACAGGGTACAACACAGTCATCACAAATCGCCATGCAAAGGCGGTATTCGTTTTAGTAATGAAGTAAACCAGGATGAAGTGATGGCGCTTGCAAGTTTAATGACATATAAATGTGCCATTGTAAATGTGCCCTTTGGTGGTGGTAAAGGAGGCATTAAAATTAACCCACGCAATTACAGCGCTTACGAACTTGAAAAAATAACTCGTCGTTATACATCAGAACTGGTAAAGAAAAATTTTATAGGCCCGGGTATTGATGTGCCTGCACCCGATTATGGTACCGGCGAAAGAGAGATGGCCTGGATAGTAGATACATACGCCTCATTAAAACCTGGTGAAATAGATGCCGCCGGTTGTGTTACCGGTAAGCCTGTTACGCAGGGTGGTGTACGTGGCCGTAAAGAAGCCACCGGCCTTGGTGTATTTTTTGGTATAAGAGAAGTTTGTAACATGCCCGATGTGATGAAAAAACTTGGACTAAGTACCGGTATAGAAGGTAAAACAGTAGTTATACAAGGCCTTGGTAATGTTGGCTACCACAGTGCACAATTTTTTAGACAACATGGCGCAATAGTAGTTGCCCTTGCTGAATATGAAGGCGCTATATTTAATGCTGCAGGATTAAACGAACATGAAGTTTTTTTACACAGGCAAAAAACAGGTTCAATTTTAGATTTTCCGGGAGCAACCAATTTAGCTAAAAATACAGATGCATTGGAATTAGAGTGCGATATATTAATACCTGCTGCGCTTGAAAGTGTAATTACTAAAGACAATGCCGACAAGGTTAAAGCAAAAATTATTGGTGAAGCTGCTAATGGCCCTTGTACACCCGATGCTGACGAAATTTTTCTGAAAAAAAATATTTTATGTGTTCCTGATATGTACCTGAATGCCGGCGGGGTTACTGTTAGCTATTTTGAGTGGCTTAAAAACCTAAGCCATGTACGTTATGGACGTATGGAAAAAAGATTTACCGAAAATCTGAATGGCAGAATCATCAACGAAATTGAAGGTCTTACAGGTAAAAAAGTAGGTGCCGAAGAAAAGGCAATCATCCTGCATGGTGCCGATGAAGTTGACCTGGTTCACAGCGGACTGGAAGAAACAATGATTGCAGCCACCCGTGAAATCATGGACATTTGGCTAAACAATGATAATATTCCGGATATGCGTACTGCAGCTTATGTAAGCGCTATCAACAAAGTGGCAAACAGTTATGCCGAATTGGGCATTTTTCCATAAAATTTCTTTTAGTAATAGAAAGGCTGCTCAAAAAATGAGCAGCCTTTTTATATGTATGAGTTTATATTTTAAAAATACAGTTGTTATAGTTTTATCACATTCACCTTTTGTGTAACCTGCTGCTGCCTGTTTACTTCAAAAATCGTTTTCTTACCAGATTTTTTTCCTGTAATTTCAAAATACAAAACTGCATCTCCCAAATCATCGGTATCAAGTAAAAATTGTTTTGAAAAAACAGTTCCTTTAACATCGGTGTTATACAATTCAATACCAGATTCGTCTGTTATCACAATTTTAAATACATTGTCTTCTTCATTTGAAGTAAAATTCAATTGAACCAATGGTTGGCTTTTAAAAGTACCTGCAAAAGTTAATTCTACAGACAGGGCGTTTGTATTATCTACAGTGTTTGCTACGGCTTGCTGAGAAAAAGCCAGCATTGAAATAATTGCAACTGTAATAAATGTTTTTACTTGATTCATAAAGTTTAATTTAAAAGTTAAAATAAAATCACACAAAAAGCTATCATTAAACTTTACATACAGCAGGAAAAAGTTAAACAACGTATAAGATACGCAGCAAGCAATTTCATAAAAATTTTGCTTTGAAAATGTAAAACTAAAAAAAGGTTAATCTAAATACAAACCAAGGTATATACAAAATCCATGCATCCAACTACAATCTAAAACCATCAAACATCTGCCTGTAACAGGTTTTAGCCCCTGGTATTTATGATAACCAACAGCATTAAATACTTATAAAATAAAAGATACCAGGTAAACTTTCTATATTATAATACAAATAACGGCAGATCATTTTTCTTTTTGTGAACAACAATATTTAAAACCAGTTGATTCTCTTTTTTAACAACAGCTACATTCAATACATCAAAGTTATAAACTGTTCGTTTAAAAGTCTCAGGCAGGTAGTTAACTAAATTTTGAGGTATTTTAGAAACAACCATGTTTATAAAAAATACTGCGTTGATGGTTTTATCTGTTGTAGTTTTTCCGTAATTGGCAGAAGTGATATTTAACTGGTTGGTATTTTTTTGAAAACAATAAGTTTTTACAAGGGGCATGGGTAAAAATATATTGCCTGCGTTTGTTACCTCAATTTTTTTTGTATGCAATAAATAATCATTAAACGCTGCTGATTTGTTACCAGTAATTGTAAAATCAAACGAAGGCTCCTGTATATTATTAACCGTCATTTTTTCTATTTTATTAAATTCATCATCGTAAGTATAAGTAACAGCACTGTCAACTCTGTTTTTTATTTCATTAAGGTTAAGGCTGTACCAACTATTTTGTGGTTGCAAAAGCGAATCAATATTAAAATTTAAAGCAGTTGCTATCTTTTCTTTATAAGTTGAATTTATAAATGTTAATAAATTTACCGGTGGCTGGGTAAAAGCCAGTGCACATAAGGAATTAGAAGCATACTTAAAATTGTTTTCTGTAAAATTCAATTTAGCTCCGGGTACAAGGTTACCAGTTATTTCAATCTTTTCTTTATCAAAATTTGCAGTAACGATTGTTTCATTATTTAAAAATTCATTAGGTTGTAGATAAGCAACCAGATGGCTTTTAGCCTGTATAACTTTTTTTATGCTGCTATCAGGCATGAAAGTCTTTTTAATAAATAATTCATTAGCAGCAGCAGATACATCATTCCTTCTTTCTTCAGATGCTGTTGCAACCAATACCTTTTCATCTTGCACAAATAGATAAATACTGTTTGCCCTGTTTACAAATTCATGATCATTAATTTTAGCGAATTGAAATTGTTGCAGGCCTGTATAAAAATTGGTTGTATCTTTTATATCAAGCAGTGCATACCAAACTGATTTAGGCTGGTTATGAATATGAAATGCCAGGATGTAATCAGGTAACTTCACCATGTCATCCCAACTAATCTCTTTGGTTTTTTTTGATGATAAACTGAATTTCTTCCACTGGCTTGGTGTGGTAATGAAATTCCAAATCAAAGTATTGGTAATTCTTTTCACATCGGCAGCCACAATACAATCGGCACTTTGTGGTACCGCTGTTTTGCTATAAGTTTTATAAAACATTTTTATATAACCAAAAAGCAAAAGGGCTGCTAACAGAAGCAGCCCCCATTTTTTTTTATTCATTTAATTCAATTTTTTTTCTTTGTCCTGGCGATCTTTTTCAATGATAGAATTAACGCCATCAATCATGTTAAAGAAAAACTCAAGGCTATTATTGTGTTTACCTTTAATGTTCAAAGTAGTTGTTCCCTGTATCATACCATCTTTAATACGGCTTTCCATTTTTACATCGCCCAGGTTCTGTTTCAAATAATCGCTCACTTTCATATTTACATCGGTGCTTATCTGTGTTTGTAACTTTTCAATTAGCTTTGTACTGTTTAACTGCATCGAATAGTTATTGGCTAAGATTGCTTTTTTTGTTTCTTCATCAGTTGTAAAAGCAGTATTGTTCTTTACCATGTTTATTACCGCATTTGATGTGGTGATAACCGCTTTTCCATCTTTAACCATAAAATATAAACTGCTTATTGGATATTTGCCTGAATCAAAAGTAAGTACATAATAACCATCTTTTTGTTTATAATCAAAATGCTCTTTCTCGGCATATTTTAATGGTAAGTGTGCAATCCTTTCTAAAAAGTCGGTTCTGTTCGATTCAAAAGCAAATGTAAAATCGGGTGATAATTCTTTCTTCGTTTTCTTTACTTCTTTACGGTTGTATTCTTCATCATATTCATAATCTGTATAATCAACCATCTTGGCTTTCATGTCGTGCATTACAAACATATAGTTGCCGGGTAAAAGCTCTGCAATACCTTTTTCATCAATAATTATCTGCACTAAGTCAATATACACATCAATTAAATCAGCATAATCGTTCATGTATGAAGATCTTCCTAAATAACTTTTAAGCAATGGATAATAATAATTTGCCATAGCCTCGGTATTGATGCTCATAGACAGGTAACCGATATTACCGGGGTTTACAAAGTTGATGAGGCTGTTACTTTGTTTATTGTTCATTACTGCAAGTGAAAGTTTATTTAGACTGTCATTGGCAGAAAATGTTTTTTGTTCCATCCTCAACTTATCCTTATCAAAATAAATATTTACCGCAGTGTTAAAACCATCAGTTTGTTCATACAGCGGTGATGTAACACTATTAACAACGCCATAAGTGCCCCTATTAAAATAATTCATATACTGGTTAAAAATACTTTCGGTATTAAACCAGGTACTAACATGTGCTGTAGGGTCAATAATTTTTTGGTAACCTACATCATTGGCAATTGATTTAACATTGCCTGCAAAACTGTTTTGTATAATTTTTTCGGCGGTTGCCTGTTGTTGCTTTTTTGCTATCATATCCTGTTGTTGCTCCCACAACTCCCATTTAAAATTATAAATGCTGTCTCTTATCCGTTGTTCTTCCTGTTCTTTTGCCTCTGTTTCTTCTGCCGACATGGTTGTGTCGGGTACAATTGCTACAGCCGTATCGGTATAAATTTCAACCATACCGGTATCGATTGTTATATCATTATTATAATAATATTTTCGATTTTGATAAGTACTGTTTACAATTACGGCCATATTTTTGCTCCATCCTATAAATGAAGTGTTTGAAACAGGTATTATGTTATATCCATCTTTCTTTATTATTGTAGCAGTATGGTTGTAATTATCTTTTATAAGTTTAAGAAACTGTGCTTCGTTTTTAATGTTAAGCAATGAAACAAGGTTTATACAGGTGTCCTGCATTACTACATATTGATATGAGTCCTGTTCAAAATTAATACCAGTATTTTGCAGAGAAGTACGTTTATCCAGATGCAATAACTTAAAAAATTCATCCTTAATAAAACCGTAGCTGTCAATTTTTTTTACAGATATATTTTTGGTGAAATTTTCTCCGGCATATTTAACCACAAAAGTTGCAGAAGAAGGTACAAGTGTGAGTTTGTTTTGTGCCTGGCTTACCGTGATTATACAACAGCATAATATTAAAGCCGCAATAATTGATTTCATAATTGTTAGTTGGTTAAGGTTATTTTATTTTCTATTGATTTTTTTTCGGTGGCTACATCAAGCGCATTAAGCTTAAGCATGGTAGCTTTTTTGCTGGGTGCTGTTTTTGTATCCTTATTTGATGCGCCGGTTACCGAAGCTTCAAATTTAAAGATAGCAGTATAATTGGCGGTAGCAAATATTTCCTTATCGGCATTACTTAGTTTTTTATATTCATTTTTAAATGAAAAAAGGTTAAGCCTGTGGAATGTTTTAGAACCTGAAGCATAGTCGTATATTTTTTCTGGAACTTTGCCTTTACCGCCCTCTTTTAAATACACATTTTTAACCACTTCGTTCATGCGGTTAATTTGGGAAAAATTACAACTGATGGTGGCTATGTAATTATTAAAATCTACAGTGGCTTTTACATTGTTAATGCCCGGTGTTTTGGCTGCAATTTTTTCTATACTGGCAATCTTATCTCTAATTTCTTCTTTTGATGGCACTTCATGTCCATTGATGGTTTTCATCTTTATAATGGAGTTGAGCTTTGTTTTGCTTTTACTAAGGTTTAAAACCAGTTGAAAATTTCCTGAACCATCGGCTTTTAAAAAAACTGTTTCAATGATTTCAAAACAGCTTTGAAAAAGTATAAGACATGAAAATAAAATGATGTATGCGTATGTTTTCATAGTTGCAAATTAGGGCAAATCTACATATTAAATATGGCTTATCTAAGTTTAACATTCCGTAAATTTTTTGGTAAAAAAACAAAAACCAATATCCTGTAATAAACCTGTTATCTTAACTGAAAAAATATTAGTTTTAAAAAAAATAAAATGAAGACGCTAACAGAACTCAGTACCGATAAATCTACTTTTTCCATTGGCCGGGCTTTTTCCGATGGATGGGCATTGGTATCAAAACACCTGGGCTATTATATTTTAGGCGGTATTGTTTCGGTGGTAATTAGTATTGTTGCAGGGATAATTCCATTTGTTGGCAACCTGGCCAGCCAGTTAATATTAAGCCCATGCCTGATGGCTGGCGCCATATATGTTACCTGGCGTATTTCAAAAGGTATCGGTTGGACAGATTTGGGAGATATGTTTAAGGGTTTTAAATTTTTATCTCCAATAATAATTAGCGCTACCATACAATTTGCCGTAATGGTTACACTTGCTGTACTGTTTCTATTAAATTACCTCAATCTCATTATTAAATTTTTTGAAGTAGCACAGGGGCCCGGCGTATTAAATAACCAGGAAGAAATTAGGGAATTGTTTAGGCAGATATTAACGCCAGAGTCTGTAATGCTTTTTTTGTTTCTGATGTTTTTTATACTTTTAATTTCAATAATATGGGTTTTTAAAATTCATTTTATAGTTATATATAAAATGCAAGCATGGCCGGCAATGGAAATGTCACGAAAAATTGCCACCCGTAACCTTTTTCCATTAATAGGTTATTTTTTGTTGATGGGTATCATTATCATCATTAGCGCCATTCCCTGCGGCATTGGTTTGTTGTTTAGTTTGCCATTGATGATAGGATCTTCCTACAGCGCATTTGCACAAATTACTCATTGCGATGAGCCTGATGAAATAAATGAAGAAATGTTTGATTTTTTAGCTAATAATAAAACTGAGTAGGTAGCAATATGTTTTTTACTGTGGACTGTTTATGTTTTATTTACATAGCTAATTCATGCTTAAAAACAATGCTACCCGATATTTTCAAAACCAAATTGAATAGCTTCTTCAAGTACTGTGATATTAATATCTTTTAAAGTTTTAAATTTAATACAATAACCTGTTACACTTGCCTTGCCTAATCTTTTGCCAAAAGTTTCTGCTAAATAGTTTTTGTTGTTGATACCCATGATATAAACTGAAATACCTGTAGTATTGGCGCTTAGGCCTATTTGATAAAATTCTTTTGATGACCCGTCTTTGTATTTTAAATTGATTGATCCATAACCAATGTTTGGGTTTGAAACAATTTTACCTTTATCGTCTTTTCCATCAAGAAACCAAAGTTTATAGGCTGGTTTTATTTGCATGATATGTTTATGCAACGTTTGTAACTCGTTGGCTTTGGTTACCTGCAATGTTGATATATATTGTTTGATTTGTTCTTTTACCGTCATTATAAAATAATTTTTATAGATAAAAATCAACGAAAATAAATTGTTTAATTCTTTGCCAATAATCCTACGATTTCACTTAGTTCTTTTCGCACGGGTTTTTTTGAATCTGTAATTGCGGCTAATTGTTTGTAATAGTAAATGGATTTTTCTTTGTCATTTATTTTTTCTGCTGATTTTCCTGCGCCATATAAACTATTAAACCGGTTAGGGCTTTTCTTTAACACATCTTCATAAGTTTTCAAGGCGTTTTTATAATCATTCAATTTAAAATACATATCCCCTAACAATTCTCTTGCCGGCAAAACTTCGCCGGGTGTAACCGGATGCTTGCCGGTACTGTCTTCCATATCAGCAGCCATTTTCATTAATTTAATTGCAGGGGCGTTATCGCCATTTGCAAATTTTATCCATGCCTCTCCTGTATTCATTTGTATGGTTACCTCTGTTGCTTTATAAATATCTTTTTGTTTTTGCAGTTTGCCTTGCAGGTTTTTAAGATAGCCCAGTTCAAGTTTGGCTGCTTGCAAATTATGGGTGTGTACGGCCCCTAATAAACGGGTAAAATGGATGACAGATTGCTGCCAGGGGTAATCATCCCAGTTTATTTTTACAGCAGGCGATTCCAAGGCTGCTGCATCTTTCCAATTTTTATTTTCAAGCACAAACCGGCTTGGAATAGCTGCAAGTGCATAAGCAACTTTAAAATTAACCGGCGAAATTACTTTGAATGAATTTAGATAGTCTATTTGTATTTGAGCCTGTACATTATCCCCTTTTTGTAAATAAGCATACACAAGATAATCAAGGCCATGTAGTTCTTCATCCCAATGCCCCGGGTTGCCTGATGATTCTGCATAGCATCTTGCAGCTTCAACCGATCGCAAATTTGTTTGGATACTTTTATCCCATAACCCTAATCTTGTAAAAATATGCGAAGGCATGTGTAGTGCATGAGCCGATGAAGGAGCCACACCGGCATATCTTTCAGCTGCGGGCAATGCCAGGGAAGCAAGTTCAGGATAATCATACGTATGAATAATATAGTGAACTATGCCCGGGTGATTGGGTTCTGTTTTGTACAACGATGCTAATATTGCGCCAGCCTTTTTTTGCTTAGTATACGTTTTGTCTTTTGGGTTGGCAGCAGCAACTAATGATAAGGCATAAAATATTGCAGCTTCCTTATCATTTGGAAAAGCTTGCTGTAAATTTTCCATTGCTTTTTCAAAATCCAAACATCTTGCAAGATGGCTTGTTTTATTCCAGTCTTTATAAAATAAACTTAGCGCATTAATGAAACCCGATTCTTTTGCTGTTTTATTTTTTATTGATTTGGCTATCTCAATGGCCTGTGCTCCTTTCTTCAATTCTGCTTTTGTTGGGGGTGTCCACAATGCATGAAAACTACACATGGCAATGCCCCAGTAAGCCATTGCACAATCAGGTGCTTCATCAATAATTTTTGCAAAAACTTTTTCGCTTTCATCATATTCAAAAGAATGTAAAAGCTCAACCGCAAGGTTAAAATCTTTTTTTACTTCATCACCTCCTGTTACTTCAAAATTCACCAAACCGAATTGGGCTGCTGCGGGGCTGCAACTTATTACATTGCCTCTTTTAAGATGTAACTGTTTAATGATTGCCAGTGACGGTGTTGATTGATTGTTATTGCATGAAAATTCTGAGATTGTGAATACCATAAAAATCAACAGGCTGAAAAAACGTTTAGATTGTTTCATGTTTTCAAAGTTGATGTTAAGATTGCCAGGCAGGTAATTTTGATGTAGGTTACCTGTTATACATTCAATGCTAATATTTACAAATCCATTTTAATAGCATAATAAAATCACAACCCAAAGTAAATATAAAAAAACGGGTATTCCATTATTAACCGCTACAGCTTTTGCGTTTTAAAGCGTTATTTTTACAGGGCCATGCACATGGCATTGATACACATTTTGTTTGTTTGAAAAAATTTTACAAAATGCCGGTAAACACAGATGCACTTGCCTGATATAAATATTTGCTGAAATCAATTACGCTTTGCCCTTGTATCTCGGGTCATAATCCACCATCCACTCAATTCCATATTTATCCCTAAACATGCCAAAGTAAGAGCCCCAGGGGCTGTCGGCAATTGGCATTTCAACGGCGCCGCCGGCAGAGAGACCGTTAAATAACCTGTCGGCTTCTTCTTTGCTTTCGGCGCTGATAGAAATTTTTGACCTGTTTTCATTTTCATTTACCCGGCCCATGAATTCGGGCACATCGTTGCCCATTAAAATATTGCTGCCAATGGGGAATGCAATGTGCATGATTTTATTTGCTTCTTTATCCGATACCTGGAAACCAGGATTGGCAAATTCGCCAAAACGGATGATGGTTGCAAACTCGCCGCCAAATACCGACTTGTAAAAATTAAATGCTTCTTCGGCATTGCCGTTAAAATTGATGTAAGGATTGATAAGTGCCATGATTTCGTTTTTTTTGATGTGATTAATTTATTATTTTAATTCTTCGCAAATGAATTGGTGGTTTTTAAGCAGTATGATGATGGGTATAACTATATCCCGGTCGCTGTCTATCCGCAATATTTTATCACAGTCATCCAGGTCAAAGTTCCATTTTGTACCAGGCAGCATTTTTTCAATATGCAGGCCCTGGTTCTTTACCTGTGTTTTATATTTTACCGATGTTTTGAAAACGTAAATCATTTTTTTGATAATTTTTCCAAAAGTGTTTCCAGGTTTGTTAATGACATTCTCATGCCAATGGTAAATCCTTCAAGAATCATTTCTAACCTTTCCATTGATTCGTTATAAATAACGATGCTCACTTTGGTGATGCCGTTATCTTCACTGAAAGTATGATCCCACTCTGAACCAAACGGATCAGGATTTTCTTCTTTATCAGCAAAAACATTAAACATTTTAAAGTTGGTTTTTGGCGTAATGGAAGTGTACTGCTGTAATGCCCAACGCTCCTGCCCGTCAGGACTTATCATTGCATAAAACCTTTTGCCGCCCACTTTAAAATCCTGGTACTTTGTTTTGGCTACCATGGGCGCAGGCGCTATCCATTGGTCTATCAACTCTGCTTTGGTAAAGGCATCCCAAACCAGCGCCTGTTCTGCATCAAACTCTCGTGTTATGCAAACTGTTTTGGCCGGTTTATCAACCGTAAAATCAAACAATAAATCGTTTTTCATTTTTTTTGTTTTTTTATCGTGGATAATACTTTATCTAATTGATTGAACCTTGTTTCCCAAATTTTTCGATATTGCTCCAGCCATTTATCTATCTCTTTCATTTTTTCAATTTGAAGTGAATAGTAAATTTCTCTCCCCTGCTGTTCCTGTTTTACTAATTGGCATTCGGTAAGAATGCGTAGATGTTTGGAAACCGCCTGCCTTGTTGAATTAAAATTTTCGGCAATGGCATTGGGTGTCATTGCCTGTAAGGCTATCAAAGCTATGATGGCACGCCTGGTAGGATCTGCAATTGCCTGAAAAATGTCCCGTCTCATTTTGCTTGTATTAAATTATGTGAAACCATCTGGTTGCAAATATATGTGCAACTTTTCGGTTTCGCAAATTTTTTCTACTTTTT
>DAOLYC010000018.1:0-14334 GCA_035425605.1 Ferruginibacter sp. | reverse complement strand
TCTGAAATTTTAATTACACAAAAAGAAGAACAACTTAGCGGCATTGCCATTGCTGCCACCATGGAAGGTATGCGGCCCTTATTAGTTGAAGGGCAGGCACTGGTAACACAAAGTGTATATGGCACACCGCAACGAACCGTAAGTGGTTTTGATTTGCGAAGGTTACAATTATTATTAGCCGTACTTGAAAAACGTGGCGGTTTTCATTTTGGCGTTAAAGATGTATTTATAAATATTGCAGGCGGCATAAAAGTAGAAGACCCATCTATTGACCTGGCAATTGTAAGCGCTTTATTAAGCAGTTACGAAGATGTACCCATTAACCAGCATTATTGTTTTGCAGGCGAAGTTGGCTTAAGTGGTGAGATTAGAGCTGTAAACCGTATTGAACAACGTATTGCAGAAGCAGAAAAATTAGGTTTCGAAAAAATTATTGTAAGCAAATACAATTCTAAATCGCCGGGCAAAATAAAATACAATATTGAAGTGGTGCCATTGAGTAAGGTGGAGGAATTGTATCAATATTTGTTTTAAAGAAAAATTCCTTTTTGTATATCAAAAGGAATTTTTCTAATCTGTAATTTATTCTTTAGAATGATTTTTCTTACCAAATAATGGCTTAACATCGAAGGCTTTCATTAGTATTAAACCAATAGTCAAAAATATCAAAAACATTATGAAGTATCGCTGAAAACCATTTGGCAAAACATTAACCTGGTAAAACCACCATAAGGTCATCAGGCAATAAATAACAATCCAGGTAAGTTTATTTTTTTTCACATCATTTGGGTATTAATACAAAAAACATTTGCACGATAAAAATATAAAAATATTTTATCTTGTATAGGTAACTATTAAAAAATGTTTGGCGGCCTTACATATTTATTTAAAAGTTCGGTACACCTGCTGTACCCTCATAACTGCACGGGCTGCGGATCGGATTTGCTTGATGAAGACAACCTGCTTTGCCTTTCATGTATTCATAACCTGCCGCATACCAATTTTGCCGACCTTACCAATAACCCGGTAGAAAAATATTTCATTGGCCGGCTGGCTGTAGAAGTTGCTTACAGCCAGTTTTATTTTTCAAAAGATTTTTTGGTGCAGCATTTAATTCACCAGCTTAAATACAAAGGCAATACAAAAATTGGTTTTTACCTGGGCGAAATGATGGGTTACACAATACTAAAAAGCAACCGGTTTAATAATATTGATGCACTAATTCCTCTACCACTGTATGCAGATAAAGAACATAAACGAGGCTATAACCAGTCAACTATAATCTGCAACGGCATGGCATCAGTAATGAATATACCTGTGTACAATAATTATGTAATAAGGCAACATGCCACCGAAACCCAAACCCGTAAACACCGTACCGAACGATGGCAAAATGTAAAAGACAGTTTTAAAGTGGTAAAGGCTGATGAATTAACCAACAAACATATTTTATTGGTTGATGATGTGGTAACTACCGGAGCCTCTTTAGAAGCCTGTGGCGCTATATTGCTACAAACAACCAATGTTAAGTTAAGTATAGCAACCCTTGCTTATGCAGCTAAATAGTTTGTGGTTTGTGGTTTGTAATCTAAATTTGAAAAATGAAGAGAAGCGCTTTACTTTTTAGTCTTTTAACTTTTTCCATTTGCCTTATCATGGCTTCCTGTAAAAAAGATTCATTTATCAACAGCCAATATGCACAGGTTAGTATTACAACCGATACTTTAAAGTACGATACCGTTTTTACCACAACAGGTTCTATCACTAAATCATTTAAAATAATTAATGAAAATAGCCAAAAGCTAAAACTTACTACCGTTAAACTTATGGGAGCTGCAACTTCGGCATATAGGATGAATGTTGATGGTGCTGCCACCGCCGAGGCAAACAACCTGGTTATTGAAGCCAACGACAGTATTTATGTTTTTGTTTCGGTTACCATCAATCCCAATACAGCCAATCTTCCATTTATTGTAAGCGATAGTATTCTTATTAGCTACAATGGTAACGAGCGATATGTACAATTACAATCTTACGGGCAAAATGCAAATTTTTTAAGCAATCGGGTAATAACCGGTAATATGATATGGACCAATAACCTGCCCTATGTTATACTTGGCAGTTTACAAATTGATACATCGGCCAGCCTAACCATTCAACCGGGCTGCCGCATTTATTCACATGCCAATGCACCCTTTATTGTAGATGGAACACTAATTGTAAATGGCACACATAATGCAAATGTTGTTTTTACCGGCGATAGGCTTGATGAAGATTATAAAAACCTTCCTGCAAGCTGGCCCGGTATTTATTTCAGGGGCAGCAGCCAAAACAATGTACTTACGTTTGCAGTTGTAAAAAATGCTTACCAGGCCATTGTTATAGAAAAACCATCTGTAAACACAAATCCAAAGGTTATTTTACACCAGTGTATTATTGACAATGCTTATGATGCAGGTATTTATTGTATAAACAGCAGCCTGCAAGCCGATAATAGCTTAATAAGTAATTGTGGCAGCAATATTATTTTAAGTTATGGTGGCGAGTACAATTTTACCAATTGCACCGTGGCTGCCTATTCGGGCAACTATATAACTCATAAAAACCCAGTACTAGCCGTTAATAATTTTTTTGAACAATCGGGTACTATCTTCACAGCCGATTTGAATGCAGTATTTACAAATAATATTTTTTGGGGCGATGATGGTATTGTAAAAGATGAAGTAGTTGTAAACAAACAAGGTTCAAATACTTTTACCGTTTTGTTTAATAAAAATATTTACCGGGCTGCAACCGACCCTGCCAACAGCATCTTAACAGGTAATATTGTTAATGGAGACCCAGCTTTTGATAGCATTGATGTAAACAAAAGCATTTTTGATTTCAGGATAATAAAAAATACATTTTCTCCAGCATTAAATACCGGCGCTTTTACTATTTTCCCAAAAGATTTAGACGACCTGAATAGAAATGTTGGAATTACAGATATTGGCTGTTTTGAAAAACAGTAACGATGTTAACCTCGGGTTAAACATCATTGCAAACAATTTTATACTACTTTTTAAACAAAAACGACAGTATTTTTGTTTATAATAAAAAATAAAGTCATGATTAAGTTTTTTACCATTGGCACAGCTTTACTAACATTTGCATTACTGCCAAACAATAGTAGCAACACCAAAACTACAATGCAAAAAACAATAATAAACAACCCGGGCAAATCAATCTACGATTTTAAAGTAGAGGCACTTGATGGAAGCACCATTGATTTTTCTGCATACAAAGGGAAAAAAATATTGATTGTAAATACAGCCAGCAAATGTGGTTACACTCCTCAATATAAAGAGCTGGAAGACTTGTATGAAAAGTATAAAAACAAACTGGTTATTGTAGGTTTTCCGGCAAATAATTTTGGCGCACAAGAGCCTGGTACCAATACCGAGATTAAAGAGTTTTGCCAAAAAAATTATGGAGTAAGTTTTCCGATGGCAGCTAAAGTTTCTGTAAAAGGAGATGATACCGCTCCCATATATCAATGGCTTTGCAATAAAAATCAAAATGGCGTTTTAGATGCAGAGATAAAATGGAATTTTGGAAAATTTTTACTTGATGAAAAAGGTAAACTGCTAAATTATTTTCCAAGCAAGGTTACTCCTTTAAGCGAAGAAATAACCGGTAAACTGTAATGAAATGACAAAATTGTTACCCATCAGTATTTTATTATTAGGCTTAACAGGTTACAGCTTCTTTAATTCAAATAAAAAAATACATTCGGTACACAACATTTCCTTTCAAACAAAAACCATATACGATTTTAAAGTAGTGGCATTGGATGGTGGCACCATTGATTTTGCAGCTTTTAAAGGAAAAAAAATATTAATAGTAAACACCGCATCTAAATGCGGCTTTACGCCACAGTACGAAGGGCTTGAAGCCTTGTATGAAAAATATAAAGACCATTTGGTAATCATCGGCTTTCCTGCCAACAATTTTCTTTCGCAAGAGCCTGGCAGCAACGAAAGCATTGAAGCATTTTGTAAAAAAAATTATGGCGTTACATTTCCTATGGCAGCAAAAATATCTGTAAAAGGGAAAAACATTGCTCCTATTTACAAATGGCTTTGTAATAAAGAAGAAAATGGTGTAATGAATGCTAAAATAAGTTGGAACTTCAATAAATTTTTACTGGACGAAAACGGCAAACTGATTGCCCATTTTAAAAGTAAAATAAAACCTATGAGCGAAGAGATAATCAGTAAACTTTAATAATAACCATATTTTTTATCTCATCCGGTTAAAAAAAGCCGGATGTTTTTTTTGTTTAATTTGCAGCTATGCAATTTCAATCCATAACCGGACAAAAAGAAACCAAAGAACAACTGGTTCGCATGATTCAGCAAAACAGGCTTAGTCATGCTTTATTGTTTTTAGGCAAAGAAGGCAGTGGCGCATTACAACTGGCAATAGCCTTTGCCCAATACATTGTTTGCAAACCGCAGCCAAAAGAAGCTGATTTGTTTGCAATTGCTGATGCAACAAACAATGCACAAGAAACTGCAGAGCAGGTAAAGAAAAACGATTCGTGTGGCCAATGCCCGGCCTGTAAAAAAGCAAATGAACTTATTCATCCCGATATTCATTTCTCGTACCCGGTTATTGTAAAAAAAGCAGGCGAGAAACCTATCAGCACCGATTTTATTAAAGAGTGGAGGCAATTTATTGCTACAAACCCTTATGGCAATATTTACGACTGGCTGCAATTTATTGAAGCCGAAAATAAACAAGGTAATATCACTGCACATGAGTGCAACGATATTATACACAAACTCAATTTAAAAAGTTTCGAAAGCGAGTATAAAATACTCATCATGTGGATGCCGGAATTTTTAGGTAAGGAAGGTAATAAATTATTAAAACTGATAGAAGAGCCGCCGTCCAACACCCTGTTTATTTTTGTTGCAGAAAATGAAGACCAAATACTACCAACCATTTTATCAAGAACACAACTTGTAAAAATACCCATGCTTACCAACCTGGAAGTAGAAGTAGCGCTTGAACTTAAAGAAGGTGTTGCTATGGAAAAAGCCCAGCAGGTTGCCGCATTAGCCGAAGGCAATTACAGGGAAGCATTGCAATTATTACAACATGCCGATGATGATTGGGAACTGCTGTTAAGAGATTGGTTGAACGCAATTATTAAAACCGGGCCAGTTGCACAAGTTAAATGGATAGAAGAAACCGCTAAACTTGGCCGTGAAAAACAAAAACAATTTATTAAATACTTTATTCACCTGCTTGAAGATGCCATTAGGTTTAGGGTAATGAAT
This sequence comes from Ferruginibacter sp., assembly GCA_035425605.1. GTDB lineage: Bacteria > Bacteroidota > Bacteroidia > Chitinophagales > Chitinophagaceae > Ferruginibacter. Next base: position 9,007 of record DAOLYC010000018.1, on the reverse strand, counting down.
ACTGAACAAGGGACAATAAATAACAGTCAACCAACATCAAATACAGATTTTGCTTTGCGATTAAACAAGCTTTGCTCTCTCAGTCAGCAGGAAGCCATAATTAATGAATTAGATAAAGCCAGCTATTATATTGAGCGTAATGCCAATGCTAAAATGCTGTTTCATGCGCTTTCCATCAGGTTATACCATATTATTAACAACAAATCATTAATTTTGGTTAATTAACGAGGAGCAGAGCAGAGGAACAGAATTACTAATTTGCGTTGATGTTTGAGTATTATATATTTTGATACCAGCTTTTTCAACAATATTTATCATCGTTGCGTCGCAATCCTTTCATCGGCATACCAATATGGAGCTTTACTTGCCGAATAGAATTAAAAAGGTACAAGTGTGCGACGCCAATGAAGCTCAATAGTATTTCTACCCTCTGGCTCATAAATTTCCTCCTTTAACATTTTTAATTTTTAATTTCTTTATAATATGGGATGTGGAAGTTGTGGTACCAGTAAAGATGGAGTGCCGGGTGGTTGCCAAAGTCATGGCAATTGCTCAACAGGTGGTTGCAATCGTATGAACGTGTACGATTGGCTGGCCAATTTACCCTTTAGCGACCCCGAAAGCAGTTGCCGTATCATTGAAGTGAGTTTTAATAACGGCAGCCGTAAAGATTTTTTCAGAAATAATACTTTACATCATTACGAAAAAGGCGATATGATTGCCGTAGAAGGTGTAAATGGTTTTGATGTGGGTATGGTAAACATTACAGGCGAACTGGTTCGGTTGCAATTAAAAAAACACCGCATAGATGAAAAAAGCCCTGATATAAAAAAAGTTATACGTCGTGCATCAGAAACAGACATAGCTAAAATGCTTGAATCAAAAGCCAGAGAACCACAAGTGCTCATTAGAAGCCGTGCCATAGCAAGGCAGCTAAAACTTGAGCTAAAGATGGCCGAAGTGGAAGTACAGGCTGATAGCCGAAAAGCAACATTTTTTTATATTGCCGATGACCGGGTTGACTTTAGAGAACTTATAAAATTATATGCAAACGAATTTAAAGTAAAAGTAGAGATGCGCCAGATAGGCGCCAGGCAGGAAGCCGGAAAAGTTGGTGGCATTGGCAGTTGCGGCCGTGAACTTTGCTGCAGCACATGGCTTACCGATTTTAAAAGTGTAAATACCAATGCAGCCAGATACCAGAATTTAAGTATTAACCAGACCAAGTTAAGCGGACAATGTGGCCGTCTTAAATGCTGTTTAAATTACGAACTTGATACTTACATGGATGCACTACTGTTTTTTCCTAACGATGCAGATGTAATTGAAATGGAAAAAAGCCGTGCCTTTTTAGTTAAGAAAGATATTTTTCGTAACCTGATGTGGTACACATTGCCCGATAGTAATAAACAATATCCATTAACCATAGAGCGTGTTAAAAAAATAAAAGAATTAAATAAGCAGGGCATTCGCCCGGCAGATTTAGAGCCTGTAGAAGTTGTAAGTAGCAAACCAAAAGAAATTGAACCTACGTATGCCGATGTTGTTGGACAGATAAGTTTAAAAAGCCTGGAAAAAGTAAGTCGTAAAAGGAGAGACCAGGAAAGAAGTAATCAACCAGACAGGAACAGGCAGGGCGGCGGCAATCAACAACAAGCACAAAACCGCAATCAGCAAAACCGAGGAGGGAGTAATCAACAACAAGGCGGTAATCAAAGTAATCAAGGCCAATCGCAACAAGGCGGGGCTAATCAACAAAACCGTTCGAAACAAAAACCCGGCGGTGGAAATCAAAGAAACAATCCCAACAGACAGGGCGGACAAAACAATAATCAACGGCCCAATAACAATTCCGGAGATAAAGGCAGAAGAAATAAATAACAGAATTTTATTGTAAACGTCGGAGGTTTTGCATCCGGCGTTTTTTATTTTTGCAAAACAAAAATTTACATGTCAATAACAGTAAACAATCTTACCAAAACATACGGCACACAAAAAGCTGTTGATGATATTTCTTTTACCATACAAAAAGGAGAGATTGTTGGTTTCCTGGGGCCAAATGGCGCCGGTAAATCAACCACCATGAAAATCATTACCGGTTACATCCCTTCATCAGGAGGCAGTGCAACTGTATGTGGTATTACTGTAGATGAAAATAATAACGAAACAAAAAAGAAAATAGGTTATTTGCCCGAAGCTAATCCGCTTTATTTTGATATGTATGTAAGAGAGTATTTAGATTTTATTACGCATGTACATGCTGTAAAAAATAAAAAAGAAAAAATTGATGAAGTAATAAAAACTGTTGGATTAACAGTTGAAGCAAACAAAAAGATAGGGCAACTTAGTAAAGGTTACAAACAACGTGTTGGTTTGGCTGCAGCATTGATACACAACCCCGAAGTATTGATATTAGATGAACCAACCAGCGGGTTAGACCCAAACCAGATTGTTGAAATAAGGGATGTGATAAAAAAATTGGGAGAAAATAAAACTGTTCTCTTCTCATCGCACATATTACAAGAAGTACAAGCCATTTGCGACCGTGTAATCATTATTAATAAAGGTAAAATAGTGGCAGACGACAGTTTAACAAACCTGCAAAAAGGAAAATCTGATGACCATATTGTGCTGGTATCATTTAAAGAGGAAATAGATATTGAACTTTTGAAAGCATTGCATGACGTTACCAATATTGAACAATTACAAACTTTAAATTTTAAACTAAAAACTCAAAATCCCGAATCGGTAAGAAAACAATTACTTGAATTGAGTTTGAAAAATAATCTCAACATTGTTTCTTTGCAAAGTGAGCGTAATAGCCTGGAAGAAATTTTTAAATCATTAACTAACTAATAAACCAACCTTACAATGAGTTACATCGCCTCCATTCATGCCCGCCAAATATTAGACAGTCGTGGCAACCCTACTGTAGAAGTTGACATTTTAACTGAAAACGAATGTTTGGGCCGTGCAGCCGTACCAAGTGGTGCCAGCACCGGTGTTCATGAAGCCGTTGAACTTAGAGACGGCAATAAAAAACTATATGGTGGCAAGGGAGTTTTAAAAGCGGTAAAAAATATCAATACCATTTTAGCAAATAATTTACTGGGCTGGGATGTTGCCGACCAAACCGGAATTGACGCTATGATGATTTCGTTGGATGGAACAGCCAATAAAGCAAAACTTGGCGCTAATGCAATACTTGCAGTAAGTATGGCTGTTGCAAAAGCGGCTGCGCTGGAAGCCAATCTTCCTCTATACAGGTATATTGGTGGAACCAATGCTAAAATTCTTCCCATACCTATGATGAATATTTTAAACGGCGGCTCACATGCCGATAATAAAATAGACTTTCAGGAATTTATGGTGATGCCCATTGGCGCTTCTTCATTTAGTGAAGGCTTACGCTGGGGTGTAGATATTTTTCATGCTTTAAAAACAGTACTTAAGAAAAAGGGCTACAGTACTAATGTGGGAGATGAAGGCGGCTTTGCTCCCAACATACAAAGTAACGAAGAAGCCATTGAAACCGTTATGACAGCGATAACTGCTGCCGGGTACAAAGCTGGTTCACAAATAGCCATTGCATTAGACCCTGCTGTTAGTGAACTATACGATAAAACAAAAAAACTATACCATTTTCATAAAAGCGATGGAAAAAAATTAAGCAGCGAAAAAATGGTAGATTATTGGGCTAACTGGGTAAAACAATATCCAATAGTTTCAATAGAAGATGGTATGGCCGAAGATGACTGGAAAGGCTGGAAATTGATGACAGATACTTTAGGCAAAAAAATTCAACTGGTAGGCGACGATCTTTTTGTAACCAATGTTAATCGGTTGGAAAGAGGAATTAAAGATGGTGTTGCCAATGGCTTACTGGTTAAAGTAAATCAAATTGGCACCATAACCGAAACCATTAATGCGGTAAGTATGGCACAGAGCAATGGTTATAACACCATCATGAGTCACCGTAGTGGTGAAACCGAAGATGCTACCATTGCAGACCTGGCTGTAGCTCTAAATTGTGGTCAAATAAAAACCGGCTCTGCTTCCAGAACCGACCGTATGGCAAAATACAACCAGTTAATACGAATTGAAGAAATCCTTAGCGAAAGTGGAATATATCCAAAAGGAAATATTAAATTTGGTAAATAGCTCAATGCATAAAATTGTTACAATGCGTTTTTTTAATAAAATTCCATCCTGGCTTAAAAATAAATACCTGCTCTCGGGTTTATTTTTTGTAGTATGGATGCTCTTCTTCGATCCTAAAGACATTGTATCTGACATGGAAAGAAGGGGAAAGCTGAACGAACTAGAAAAAAGCGAGCAACATTTAAAAGATCTTATATCACAGTCTAATTCAGAATTGTACCAGCTAAAAAACAATGCACAAAGCCTGGAAAAATATGCTCGGGAAAAGTATATGATGAAAAAAGATAATGAAGATTTATTCATTATCACTCCTGCCAAAGAAAACAAATAAATTTTGCTAAAAGCGCAATATTATCAGTAAAACTACCGTTTATAGAATCGGATAAATGGATATTTGATTTTTTAACACAAGCAATTTACTTAACATGCACAATTTTACACCGGAAGATCTTTTACAATATTTGTATAACGAAACTTCCCCATTACAAACAGCCCAAATAAAGGCTGCATTGGAAACTGATTGGAGTTTACGAGAAAAATTTGAAGTGATTTCATCTGCCAAACAACGACTTGAAGTGCTTAAAATGGCTCCCCGGCAGGAAACCATTGATAATATTTTAAATTATGCCGAAAAAGCAGTAACAGAACTAACTACTTAAAAGTTTCATTCAGTCATTTAATGTAATTTTAAACTCCTGTAAAACAGGGGTTTTTTTATGACCAAACAAGATCGCTACAAGTTTTTTATAGACTATTTTTTACAGCATGCACCCGATGCAGAAACAGAGTTGATTTACACCGATCCTTTTCAATTACTGGTTGCCGTAATTTTATCGGCTCAATGTACTGATAAGCGTGTGAATATGACCACACCAAAAATTTTTGAAAAATACCCTGATGCTGAAAGCATGAGCAAGGCCAGGTTTGATGAGCTGTTTCCGCTTATAAAAAGTATTTCTTATCCCAATAATAAAACAAAGCATTTAATAGGTATGGCTAAAATGTTGCTGGATAAATTTAACGGGCAGGTACCTATGACAGTTGATGAATTGGTATTATTACCAGGTGTAGGCCGTAAAACAGCTAATGTAATAACTGCTGTTATTGATAGCCAACCCAATATGGCAGTTGATACGCATGTTTTTAGGGTAAGCGCCAGATTAGGTTTAACTACCAATGCAAAAACAGCATTGGCTGCAGAAAAACAACTTATAAAAAATATACCGGCACCCTATATACACCTGGCACATCATTGGTTAATTTTACACGGCAGGTATATATGTACTGCCCGAAATCCTCGCTGCAGCGAATGTGGTTTAAAAAGTATCTGTAAGTTTATAAATAAAAAAGTCAAAAGTTGAATAATTATTGCCGAATATTCGTTTTATTTGCATAGATACCCAGTCCTTTTAAACCAGTCTGTACTAAATCTAAAGGATAAAATAAATGAAAAAAACAGCATTCATATTAGGTTTCATTACCCTATTTTCCGTATCTGCAAAAAAAGCAGTTGCACAGTATTATTTTTACGATAATAAATATTACGATAATCCAATCGTTTTTGAAGTAGGTGGTTCAATAGGAGCCATGAACTGCCTTACAGATATAGGCGGACATAAAGGAATAGGTGAAAATTTTGTAAAAGACCTTAATTTAGGAAAAACACACATATCTGGCGGTATTTACCTCAGCGCTACATACAAATACATGTTTACACTAAGGCTTGAAGGAACTTTTGGGAAGATAAGTGGTGACGACAAGGTACTGGAAAGTGTAAGAGAAACCACTAAACGCCGATATGAAAGAAATTTGAATTTTTCTTCAAAAATCAATGAAGTAACACTTGGTGTGGAAGTGCATCCATTATATATTTTTGGCAAAAACAAGGAAGACAAAGAGCCCCCACTCATTTCTCCATATCTATATGTTGGAGTAGGATATTTTTCGTTTAATCCTCAGGCAAAATTAAATGGTAAAATGGTTGACCTACAACCGCTGAGTACAGAGGGACAAGGATTTGTAGAATATCCCGACAGGAAAATATACAAACTTAACAAGCTTAATTTCCCTTTTGGCGTTGGTTTAAAGTATGATTTAAGTAATGTACTTAATTTAAGAGCCGAATTTATTTACAGGCATACCAATACAGATTATTTAGATGATGTAAGTACCCGTTATATTGACCCAACATTGTATGCCAACTATTTTACCGGAGCCAGGCTTACTAACGCCTTATTACTAAACGATAGGCAGTATGAACTTGATCCGTCACATATCACCAAACCAGGAGATGTTAGAGGACGGTCGAAAAACAAGGATTCTTATTTTACTTTTAATTTAAAACTTGGCTACACTTTCGGCAGAGAAAGAATTAAATAATTATTGTTGTTAGTTTTAGTATAATTAGCGCAGCAATAAAACACTGCCCTGCTTTTGTATAAGCTCTTGAGTACTGGGTTTAGTATATGATACCATCCATACATAACTTCCCATATTCAATAAACTGCCTTTTATTTTTCCATCCCAGCCCTTTAAAGGATCATTACTGAAATAAATTTTTTCGCCATAACGGTTAAAAATCGTCATGCTATAATTTTCCATATCGCAGGGATGTAATGGTCTGAAATTTTCATTCAGCCCATCGCCATTGGGTGTAAAGGCATTGGGCAATAACAAAGCGCAGGGGCATGGGTTAAAAACAATATTCATTTGTGCAGTATCGGCGCCACATCCATTTGTTGCCGTTATAGAATACAAACCGGTGCGTAATGCTGAATATGTTGCTGTAGTACTTCCATCCTGCCAGGTATAATTTGTTGTATTAGCTGTTGGGCTTATAATAAAAGTTTCGCCCTGGCAAAGCGTTGTATCTTTAGGCAATGTTAATTGAAGCGTATCATTAAAAACAACATTCAGGCTATCTTTAAAAACACAATGACCAACCAACGCAGTAACTGTAAAAAATCCAGGATTATAAATATAATAAGTTGATTGGTTGGTATTGTTCTGATCGTCTCTTTGTGGAGGTATGGCTTCCCATTTATAAATACCGGTACCAAAATCAGCATCCAATACAAGTGTATTACCCTGGCATAGCGCCGTATCATTAAAGTTAAGTTGTTTATTTCCACGGTAACGTACAATAGTTGTATCTACTACTTCGCAGGTTTTGGCAATGGTTACAAAAGCCCAGTACCTGCCTGCATTATTTATTCTAATAAAAGAATCTATACCGATATTGTTATTTACTTCATCATCTATATCAAGGCCTTTACTTCCCCAAACGAATGATGTAGAACCTGTTGCTTTTGCATGAAGCGTATAAATTTCTTTAGGACATAATAAGGTATCGGGACCTAAATCAAATACCGGTGCCGCATAATTATTGAAGCTGATATTTACCGTATCGCTATAGTTACCACAACCCGGCACATCAACCTGTACCACATAATTACCACCAGGGGTTATTACAGGTAATTGTGATTGATTAAAATTTAGATTGGTGCCATTTAAAAACCATTGATAGGTGGCATTTTCGCTAGAGGCATCCAGTGTAATTTGTTCGCCGGCACACATCACATGGTCTCTTCCTAAATTAAGCCTGGGTTCTCTGGTAAAAAAAACACCAATGGTATCAGTTACTTCGCAACCATTTATTTTTACCGTGTAAGTACCCGATTCTTTTACAACCAATACTGGGCCTACTGTAGCCGTGTCATCATTCCACTGGTAATTTGCATTGGGTATTGCAGGGGCGTTTAAAATATAGGTTCCTGTATCGCCACATAAAAAAACATCGGGGCCAAAATTATGAACAACCGGCAATACAAAATTGATGGTATCGGTTAAATCAATTGTACCGGCACCAGCATCAACCACATGAAGTGTTACTATATAACTTCCGGGTACATTATAAATATGAGTGGGTTGTTGTATACCGTTTGCTGTGTTTAACATACCACTTGCTGTATCTCCAAAATTCCATTTTATAGAATCAGGGAATGGCGCTGTTTCAAAAACATTTGAATTGAAACTTACAGCCGTTCCTGCACAGGTTGAACTGTAGCTGATGGTAAACATAGTTTGTGATGCAGATTGTTGAACACAAAAAATGCAACAAATAAAAATCAGTATTTTAATAAGTCTGTTCATCTGGTTTATCTAAAAAATCAATTTGGGGTTTTAATATCTTACTTTAAGCATGGGTCTTACCTGTTGTAGCGATCCGTTTTGTAGCCGTGCATAATACACTCCGCTTGCCAATGCAGCGGTATTAAATGGAATAGAATAAGTTCCGGCATCATACACTTTATCGGCTAGTATAGCAATACGTTTGCCGGTTGTATCAAATACCTGTACAAGCGTATGACCGCCTGCTGATTTAAAAGTTATGGTTGTAGATGATGAAAATGGATTTGGATAATTGATGATGAGGTTATCGCCCAGGTTATTCAATTCAAGTATATCCATATTACAAGCGGTTGATTTTATAACCGGCAGGTATTGATAATTTTTAAGCAGTACTGTTTCCACTTCGTCTGCTGGCAGGCAAAACCAGTCTCGTAAAATTGTTGAGTAAATGGAACGGAAATCGTATTGCATAGGAACATTGTCTATTGCTTCGGTAGCTGTTGGTATATCAGGATTTTTTCCAAGTACTCCCTGTTTTACTGCATCGCCAAATAAAAATACCGGTTGTGCAGCACCATGATCGGTTCCTAAACTTCCGTTCGATTGCATCCTTCTTCCAAACTCCGAAAATGTCATTCCTAAAACACGATTTGATACACCCAAAAATTTCAGATCTTTTGTAAACGCATTGATAGCTTCTGAAACCTGTTTTAAT
>DAOLYC010000017.1:0-14433 GCA_035425605.1 Ferruginibacter sp. | reverse complement strand
TCTAAACATATTTGTGCGTTTGCCGGTTGCCATTAAAATAGATTCTTCGGCATGTTCAATCTCTGCCTCTATTTTTTCTTTTGAATAAGTTTTTAACCACGATTCGTGATGAAAGGAATGATTGCCCACCTCATGCCCACGCTCAACAATTGATTGTAATACCTTCTTGTTTTTTTCAATAGCCGCATCCTGGCCAACAATAAAAAAAGTTATTTTTATATCAAGCTTGTCAAACACATCTAAAAAAACAGGTACAACTATATCCAGGTACGATGGAAAAGTTTCCCATCCATCATCACCATGAACTTTCATGTACGACCACTGGTCATCCAGATCTAACGAAATACTTGCAATCATTTTTGTTCTTAGTTTTATTATTGTGCCAATATTTGGGCCAGCTTTTCGTCGGCCACTTTAATGGTTTCGTTTACATTTAAAGTACCATCCTGTATATAAACTGTGTTTACAATATACAAACCCGGTACAGTTGTTATTGCATTGGGTAAGTTATTGGAATAACCTTCCGTTAAAACAGTTATTACATGTTTTGCACGAGCTACACCTGCAAATTTTATATTTTCATCGGTTAGCCAGGGATACATTTTTTTAAAATTTGTGATAAAGAATTTTTCTATTTCTTCATCAGAAAAATTAAATAAAGGATCATAAGGGCTTATGTATTTAGGTAAATACACAAGTGCATTATCGCCTAAATGTTTTTTATTTACAAGCGCCGTCATTTCTATAACTCCTGTAAATGGCACCCATGAATCTGTTATGTTGGTTATATAAAAATTACTGATTGGTTTATCTAGTAAAACGGCCACACAAATTACGCCCAGGTATTCAATATCTTCCAGCTTTTTAATTTCGTTTGTTGCAAGTCCTGTACACAATTGTGCAGACAGACCAGCGGGCAAAGTAGATATTACTTTATCAAACTCCATAGGTTCGTTTGCAGTAAAATATATAACAGGTTTACCAGTTGGGCCTGTTTTAATTTCCCTGGCGGCAAAACCAGTTTTTATTTGAACACCCTGGCTTAGCAGTTTATCTTTAAGTGCTGCTACAATCCTTTTGTACCCACCGGGTATATAACCAAACATTTCTTTTTTTAAACCACTGCGTCTTGCACCATACAACCTTTGTATGGTAGCCCAAATAAATACTGCCGAAGTTTTTGTGTAGCTATCTCCTAATTTGGCCCTTAATAATGGCAGCCATACTTTTTGATAAGTATTTTTTCCAGACCAACGCTTTAGCCAATCAGTAACCGGAATTTTTTCCAGGCGTTTCCAGTTTTTTATCCTGGATGCAACCAGTATTGTAAGCCCCAGTCTAAATTTATCAAATAAATTAAGTGTAGGAAATTTCAAAAATTCTACAGTATCCGACATAGAATATAGTTTCCCGTTCATATAGAAACCAGTTTTTGTCTCCACCCATTCTATCTTATCTTCCAGGCCTACTTGTTTAAGAAGTTCTCTTGTTTTAAAATCCGATAATAGTATTACATGATAAAACTTATCCCATTCCACATCATTCATTTTCCAGGAACTCACAAGCCCACCCAGTTCTGGTGCAGCTTCAAAGAGCGTTACTTTATGGCCCATTTCAGTTAAACGTAATGCCAATGTTATGCCCATTATTCCTCCGCCAACAATTCCCCAGCTTTCTGGTTTCATTAATTTATTATTTAGATAAACTGCTTTTGCCATTTAATTGTTTCAATAAGTCCCTGATCCAAATCCCATGCTGGTTTAAAATTGAGTTTGCTGCAAATTTTGGTAATATCCGGTACCCTGCGCATTACATCTTCGTAATTACCAAATGTTGAGTAAGGAATATAATTGAGTTTAGGTTCTGATGCATTACCATTCACAAGTTTCCAAATAAGAATGGCCAGGTCTTTTATAGTTATTTCTGCATCATCTTTAGGGCCGGTATTAAATATTTCGTTATTCGATTTTTCGTTTTCAATACAAGCTACAAGCGCATTTACTGTATCATCAATAAAAGTGAATGTACGGGTTTGTAATCCATCGCCATGTATATCAATCGTTTCTTTTTTAAAAGCCTTTTCAATAAAAACAGATTGAGGGCCGCCCCACCAGGTAAGGTTTTGGTTAGGTCCATACGATCCAAAAAAGCGGGTAATGGTATAATTTAAATCATATTCATCATGATTGGCAATTATGTATTGCTCGCCATACATTTTAGACAATGCGTAAGCCCATCGCTTAACAGTTGTTGGGCCCATCACTAGGTCAGAATTTTCTGAGAAAGGTACATGGGGGTTTTTTCCATACACATCTGAAGTTGAAGCAAACAATATTTTTGATTTATCGAGGATACATTTATGAACTACATTACGAAGCATTAAATAATTTTCTTCTAGTGTACGTAAAGCATTTGTGTAGCGTGGAATTTTTTGAGATGCCAGGTGTACAATGATATCAGCCTTTACATCTTTTAATATTAATGGGTTTGCAATATCCCCCATAAAAAATTGAAATTCCTTATTGTCTTTTATCGCATCTATATTTCTTAAAAACCCATAGTTAAGATTATCAATGCCAATAACAGTATGCCCTCGTTGCAAAAGGCATTTTGCAAGGTTAGAACCTACAAAACCTGCTACGCCTGTTATTAAAATTTTCATAGTAAATTATTTTAAGTTAGTATTTATATAAACAACTGCTTATTGTTTGCAGGTCTGTTTCGGTTAATTCGGGATAGTTTCCACAGTAAAACCCGTTGGTATGTAAAAAATCGCTACCGGGTAAGTTGTATAAATTTTTTGCGTATTTTTTATAAAAAGGCTGGTTTTGCATGTTGCCTGCAATCATTGGTCTAATTTCAATACCTGCGCCTGAAAACTGAGAAAGGTATTTTTCTCGCAGTTCGGGTGTTTTGCAAACCACCGGAAATGCAAAGGTTGATAATACATTTATATGGCTATGATTCAAATAAACAAGATCAGGATTTTCTTTAAATATCTTTTCGAAACGTAAATAATTAGCCTCTCTTTTCTTTATGTTTTCATCTAAAAACTGGAGCTGATAAATACCCAAAAAACCTGTTATTTCTGTTGGCCTGAAATTGAACCCGAGGTCGTAAAAAGTATATTTGGCTTCAAATTCAGATTTGATGCCGTATTTAGTACGCCATTTTACCTGCTGCGATGCATTTAAATTACGATCCCAGCCATTAGCTCTTACTATGCGTAGCATTTCAGATAAATCATCGTCGTCTGTACAAATCATACCACCTTCAATGGTTGACATGTGGTGTGCTACAAAAAAAGAAAAACTAGCACCAATACTAAAGTTACCTGCTTTTCCTTCGGGCAGTTCGGTACCCAAAGATTCACAGTTATCTTCAATAAGTATGATGTTTTTTTCTTCGCAGATTTTTTTAATAGTTGCTATATCGCCGGTAAAACCCAGTACGTTAGTTAAAAATAAAGCCTGTAATGGTGTGGTTTTTAGGCGATCGAGCAAATGATTGCTCATAACATTTAGGGTGGATGGTTCACAATCTATTGCAACCGGGTTCATTCCCATTTGAATGATGGGCATTGTATTGGTACTCCATGTTAATGCTGAAAAGCCTACATTATCATTATCTTTTAATTTTCCTAAATTTTTTAATGCTTGTAAAATGGCAAGGTTGGCGCTTCCTCCACTATTAAATAGTATGCCGTGTTTTCTTCCTTGTTTTTTTGCAAACAATACTTCAAACTCTGCACACTTAGCATCCATGCTAAGCCGGTCGCTTTTCATAATAAATTCAGATAAAGCTTTTTTTGTTTCGTACTCATTTAAAAAAGCATTTTTCATTAACGGTATCATACTAAACTTGTTTTTGTTGTTTTATAAATGTCAATCATTTCTTCAATACCCTGTTGCAGGCTTATTTGTGGTTTAAAACCCAATGCTTCTATACGGCTTACATCCATACATTTCTTAAGCATCCCGTCTGGTTTGGTATCATCCCAATGTATAGCGCCGGTAAAACCTGTTTTTTGTGCAATTATTTCTGCCAGCTCTTTAATACTTACATCATATCCACATCCAACATTAATAAATTGGGAGTTGTTATAATTTTCCATCAGAAAAAGGATGGCTCTTGCCACATCATTTACATGCATAAATTCACGCCTGGCTATACCGGTTCCCCAAAGTGTTATGGTTGCATCATTATTATCAGCAGCATCTGTAAACCTTTTTATTAATGCAGATAATACATGCGAATGTTTAAGATCGAAGGAATCGTTTGGGCCGTACAAGTTGCATGGCATAAGGCTTATGCTGTTAAAGCCATATTGTTTGTTCATTCCTTCCAGTAATTTAAGCCCGGCAATTTTTGCAATCGCATATCCTTCATTGGTAGGCTCCAGTTTTCCGGTAAGCAGGTATTCTTCTTTCATTGGTTGCGGGCAGTTTTTTGGATAAATACAGGAACTTCCCAGGAACACCAGTTTTTCAACTTTTGATTTTAAAGCGGCTTCAAAAATATTATTTTGTATTTGCAGGTTATCTAACAAAAAGGTTGCAGGGTTATCAATATTGGCTTGTATGCCCCCAACTTTTGCTGCTGCCATAATTACTACGTCAGGCTTTTCATTTTCGAAGAAATTGTGTACAGCTTTTTGATCGGTAAGATTTAATTCATTACTATTTTTATAAACCAGGTTTTTAAAATTATTTTTCTGGAGTAGCCGCAAGGTTGCAGATCCAACCATACCTTTATGGCCAGCCACATAAATCTTTTTTCCTTTTTCAATCATTTGTATTGTATTAAAATGTGTTTTTATTTTTTGCAGCAATGTGATAGATTGTTAAGAACAGAATACGAATGTCTAACCAAAGGCTCCAGTTTTCAAGGTACCAAAGGTCTTTGTTCACTCTCATTTTAATTTGTTCATTATTTGTAATTTCTCCTCTATAGCCGTTAATTTGAGCCCATCCGGTAATGCCGGGTTTTAAAAACTGGCGTACCATATATTCGTCAACCACTTTTGAATAATCGTCTGTATGCTTTACCATGTGAGGCCGGGGTCCTACCAGGCTCATATCGCCTTTAAAAACATTGATAAATTGTGGAAATTCATCCAAGCTGGTTTTTCGTATAAACTTACCCACTTTAGTAACCCTGCTGTCATTTCTGGTTGCTTGTTTTAAATCTGCATCATTATTAAATTTCATGCTGCGAAATTTTAAACAGCGAAAAGTTTTTTTATTTTTTCCTGTTCGCACTTGCGAAAAAAATATAGGACCTCTTGACTCTAAAACTATAAGGAGCCCCAGTATAGGTATTAGCCATGATAATATACATACAATTACAAAAAAACTTACAAAAATATCCAATGCTCTTTTTTTAATACGGTTTCCTACATCATCTAAAGGCTCGCCTCTTAAAGACAAGATGGGTAGTTCACCAAAATATTCTATGTGCACATCCCTGGTTATAAAAACAGATAGGTTAGGTACAATTTTAAAACGAATGCATTCTTTTTCTGATTGATACATCAGGTTGTAAATTTCTTTATCCTGTTCCGGTGTAATGGTTGAAAATATTTCTTGTATGTTTAATTCCTTGGCCACCTGCAGGGTATTTTGAATATTTGATATTACAGGATAATGTGTAAGTTCATTTACTTTATTCTCTTCCTCAATAAAACCCATCAATTTTGTGTTGATGCTGTCTTCTTCAAAATATTTTGCCAGTTTTTTTGCTGTATCATTATACCCCAGTATGATAACTTTTTTTAAAATTTGGTCGCTGTCTTTATAAAGGTTTCTTATACCAAGGTAAATAAATCGGTTTAGCAATAAGCCCACTCCAAAGCCAACAATGGTGGTAGTTATAATTAATCGTGGGATATTAAATTCGTAAGTAAAAAGCAGGTAAACCAGTATAAAAATAATCCACAATAAATATACCTGGCTGGTTCGTTTTGTAAAGTGTTCAAAACTCAACATATTTTTACCAACATAGGTTCTTAATATGAATGCTGGTACAATCCAAAATAAATTTGCAACTAACCAGTAATTAAAATAGGCTGTTGCAAAAACTGCTACAAACTTGCTTTTTAAAAATAAAAAGCACAGGAAATACACTGTATTCAATAAAGCCAGATCTAGAAAGATCAGGCTAAGCTGAAGGTATCGTTCAAATTGCCTATTCATTACTGCCTTTCCTTTTTACATGTTTCAACATAATGCATTAAACTTTCTGTTTTACCGGTTTAAATGGTTTAATCATTTTAATTTTAAAAAATTCTTTTGTCATTACCCAAAGGAATATGCTGTTAGTAACAGCATACCGTTTAAATAAACGCCTGGGCTCTTGAAAAAAACGATATAGCCATTCAAGTGCAAGGTTCTGCATCCATAACGGTGCTCTTTTTTGTAAACCAATAGTAACCGGTACGGCGCCACCCACGCCTGCCATTACAGCATTTACTTTTCCTTTCATCTCTGCCATCCATTTTTCTTGTTTGGGGCAGCCGAGAAAAACAAATACAATAGCAGGTGATGCTTTGTTTATTTTTTTAATGATCTCACTTTTTTCATCTTCTGTTAATGGCCTAAATGGTGGGCTGTATAAACCAGAAATAACCAGTTTTGGATATTTTTCATTCACAAATTTGCCAGTCCTGTCAAGCATCTCTTGGGTGCCTCCATAAAAATAAACAGGCAAATTCTCTTTTTCCATCCGTTGTAATAAATCGGGGAGGGTATCCATCGCCGAAACCCTGTCTTGCTTTATACCATAAAATAACCTCATAAGCCAGGCTAAGGGTTGCCCATCAGGTGTTACAATGTCCGATTTATTTATTAATTCAAGAAACGCCTTATTCTGGTAAGCCTCAATAAACATGTGTACATTGGCGTAGTAAACCGTAGCAGAAACTTTTGCTGCAGCAAGCCTTGTTATTTCATCAATAAACAACCCATATTTACCTGTTGAAATTGAAAATTCTTTTAATGGTTGTTTTGTAAGATTTGTCACCCTTTTGTTTTTTATGAACCCACATTTTGTTTTTATTATAAAGCAGTTCAGTTAATTAAAATTTAAGCAGCATCGTATATTTTATTAAGCATACTTATATATTTTTCGGGATTGTAATGTTGATTAATATACGCTGCAGCATTTTCTCCCATTTGCTGCATTGCTAATTTATCATTAACTAACAATTTTATTGCATCTGCAATTTCAATTGCAGGTTTTTCTTTAACTATTATTCCGTTTTTGCCGTTAGTTACTACATCTTTAATTGAACCTACGGCAGTTACAACCGGCACCATGCCATAAGACATGCTTTCAAGCAATGCCATTGGCAAGCCCTCAAATAACGAAGGCAAGAGAAATATATTACATAATTTATACAAATTTGCTTTGTCATTGCCCGATACAATTCCTTTAAATTGAAAATTGCTTTTTAGGGTATTTACAAATTTTTCTACATATTTTTTTTCATCCGGCCCAGTGCCGGCCATAAAAAACTTAAATGGAATGTGTTGCTGTTGCAGGTTTTCCAATGCATCTGCAATATAATCAAGGCCTTTATCAACTGTTATCCTTCCTATAAATAAAATATTAACAGTATTACTTAAATTATAATTACGCTTAAATGTATTTGCGTCTTTTAAATCTACACAGTTAGGCAATATTTTTACATTTTTTACGTTATAATTTTTCTTTATCAAATCTGCCTCCAGGTTGCTTAATACCAGCACCTGAATTTTTCCGGAAAATATTTTTTTCAATATTCGCTTTATCCATTGGGGTACTTGGTCTTTTGTAAGAAAATCGCCTCCATGTAAATGAATGATTATTTCTTTTCTGATGAGTTTTGCAAACAATATCAATGGTGCATCCCTTACAATTGAAGCCTTACTTAATGCTAAGTTAAAATGAACTATGCTTATTTTTTTAAACAAAAGTATGTATATCCAGTTGGCTGTTTTACCCAAAAGCCTGGTAAACCAAAACAAGGTTCTTTTCTCAATGTCTTTACGGCCAAGTTCAAAATGCCGGTAATGGTGCACCTTGTTATTATTTATTATGAAATTGGTAACTGATGAGATACCGCTTACATTTTCATTGGTGTTTAAGCTTGGGCTGGTTATCAGTATAGTTCTTGTGTTCATTACTGCTTTATACTGATTTAAATATGGCTAATAGTTGGTTGCTAATTTTTTCTGCATCAAAATATTGTTCTGCAGTTTTTCTCGCTTCAATTCCTAAATCATGTCTTTTAACAGGATTATTGATGAGTGTTTGCAAAGCAGTGGCAATTTCTTCAACCGATTCAGGTGCTATTACCAAAGCGTTTTTATCATTATGCAAATAATCGGCAACATCGCCTATGTTTGTGGCAATAACAGCTTTACCCGATGCCAAAAATTCGCCCAGTTTAAAAGGGAACCCTGCATTTGCAAATTTAGAGTTAACTCTCGTCATGCAAAAAATATCGCAATCGTTCAAAGTTTTATAATATTCATCAGTATTTAAATATCCTTTATAAATTATCCGGTTTTTATTTTTTGCTTGTTCAATTTGCCGGTTAATTTTTTCAAAATCTTGCGTGTGTGCAAGGCCTGAGAAAATTAGTTCGATGTTAGAGTGATTGTTTGCCACTTCATCAAAAGCTTTTATTAGATATTCAAGTCCGTCTTTTTGTCCAAACGATCCGCCATAAAATATCTTTAAGTTTTTTTTATTACTATCAATTTTATTTTGAATATTAAAATATTGCAGGTTTACAGTGATGGGAATTAAGTATGCTGGTACTTTACCGTTAAAAGTCTCCCTTATCATATTATATAAGTGGTTAGAAATGCCAATCATGGCATTTGTAAATTTTTTAGAAAATTTAAAGATGAATAATGATGTTTTTAACCTGAACTTGTTCATTACGCCAATATGACCCTGATAATTGTTATCCTCAATTATATCGAAAATGACCTTATACCCGATTAGCTTTGCATATATTATAAAAACGATGTTCTTAATATCGGGATAATTATAATTGTACAGTATGTTTTTATTTTGTTTAACCCGGCATGATTTTATAAATGAAAGGCCTTTATAAAAAAAGGGAAATACCGAAAATATATTTGCCAGCCTAAAGCCAATTATCTTAAAGCGTATATCGTTCTTAACACCTGCAACACCTATCGGCTCCATATTATCTTTCTGATAGATAAGATTGCTGGCGGTAATTTGTTTATTATTAATAAGTGGTTCAATAAGGTTACGTACCCGCATGGAGCTGGCCATGCCATCAAAACATGAAACACCCATTATCACAATATTGCAGGCCTGCTCACTCATACAGGCAGTTTTGCAATTTCTTTACATGGGTTACCTGCTGCAATAACATTTGCAGGAATATTTTTTGTTACCAGGCTATTTGCGCCTATTACGGTATTTTCTCCAATTTGTACCCCTTTTAGTACAACGGCATTAAGGCCAAGCCACACATTATCGCCAATAACCACAGCTTTAGACTCACCTACTCTTGAATCATCGGGATGCCAATCAGAATCGGTAATAAGTGTGTTGGCTCCGCAACGTACATTGTTACCAATTTTTATAGAAGCAAATGCACCAATAACAGTGCCGCTAAAACCGCAGTTATCTCCAATTTCAATCACCGCTTTTTCTGTTAAAGTAGAAATCATACAGGGCCTGTTAATCCCTATTAGGTTGGCGTTGGGCTTTGATAAAAACTCACAATTATTACCAATAATAATTGTAGATTTTGGGTAACGCTTAAAATGACACTTACCATAAAAACTATCGTTGTTACCTAATTTAATGCCCCACCATGCTGCATAAAGCAGGTTTCTTTTACCTAATAGAAAGTAACCCCTTCGTATTACTACATCAGTTGTATGTGAAATGTTCCTGAATTTCATTTTTAAATATTTCTGCTGTAAATCAGTTTTTTTAAATTCAGTATTAATACGTTTTTACTTTTTATCTATTGTCCTGCAAGTAAAGTTTTACGAAAATTGTCTCTAACAATTGTTGCATCTTCAAATTGCAATGCAATATTTTGTGCTTTTTTTGCCAAAGTTATTCTCAATGTTTCATTATCAATCATTTCGTTTATTGCATTTACCAGGTGTATTGTTTTACTTTTGGTAACTACATAAGCCCAGTTTTCTTTTAAAGCATATTTTGTAAGCCCGGTTTGTTTATCGCCATACACAAGTATTGGAGACCCCGAAATCATGTATTCACTAACTTTTGTTGGAAAAGAATATTTTAGAAATTTTACACTTTTTTCATCAAAGTCTTGTGGCAGCAAAAGCAAATCGGCTTTAGAGAATTTATCGGGAAGTTGGTTATAGGCTACCGGCGGCACCCACTTAATAAAATTGTTTAAGGTTACCAACTTTTTTAGCGCTTCCTTGTCTCCTGTTTGAATTTCGAATAAGATTTTTTTGTTGGTTTTACTTATTTCGTTTACGGCTGCGGCAATATCTGCAATTGAGTTTGCAATCCCAAATCCAATGCGGCCTGCATATAATATGCAGAAATTTTCTGCAATTGCATATTTTTTTGCAGTATGTGGTTTCCAAAAATTAATATCAATCGGGTTATGAAATGGCAGTGAACTTTTGCTGTATCTTTTTTCATATTCTTCGGCCATAGCATCAGAAATACTTAAAAATATTTCTGTCTTACTAAGTAATTTTCTAAATTCATTATCAATAACAT
Source organism: Ferruginibacter sp. (assembly GCA_035425605.1). Lineage (GTDB taxonomy): Bacteria > Bacteroidota > Bacteroidia > Chitinophagales > Chitinophagaceae > Ferruginibacter. The sequence continues at coordinate 3,690 of DAOLYC010000017.1, read as the reverse complement.
TTTGCCAGTAAGCATAAAATAAACCTGGTTTGTTTATTGTTAAGGGCCAGTCATCCATCATGTGTATGGCAACTGGTTTGTTTAAATGTTTTTTTACATCGCTTACAAATCTTATCAACTCTAAAGAAGCAAGTTGAGTATAAATTACATCGGGATTATACACTTTAAGCCAACTTTTAAACTCATCTGTTACTTTTAGTTTATAAAACCAATTATAAACTCCAAAAAAATTAAGCAGCGCCAAAATGATGTTATAAATGAACTTGTACTTACCTGATGTAGCTGTTGTATTTGTTGTATTTTGATGCTGCGAATCATTTACAGGCAGTACACCGCATTTTATTTTTGGCAACAATAAATTTAATGGGAAAGGATGTAGTTTACCATTATAAGACAGTTGATAATATGTATGGCAAACAGAAGTATCCAATCCGCTTAAAAGATTGGCATTGGAAGCCACTGCAATCCTGTCTTTTGGCCAGCCCGTAAATAAATTTGAAATGGTAACACCACCACCACTCTTTTTATTGAACGATTGCCCTATTATTAATATTTTGGGATACTGTTTTATATTGATGTTATTTAAAAGAAAAGCTCTTTAGATATCTTATCTTTTTGTTTAAAATATTTCACAATTACTTCATCGGGTATATTGCGTATTTTTTTTGAGTAACAAATGCCAATACCAATCCAGTAAATAAGATAACGCATATCAAAACCGGTAACAACAATAGGATAGATATAAATGGTAGAAAGCAATATCCACATACCCGATGCTTTTGCCAGAATATTTTTGGATGCAAATAATCCCAGGAATATTGCAGGTAATGCTATGAGCAAATATAAAACCAGGCTTACGGCTCCTCCTTTAAGCAATATCTCCAGATAACCAGTTTCTATAACAGAGCGGTAACCTGTTACGTCATTTACATCAATATTAGGGCAGTAATATTCACCAGCTATTCCTTTGCCAATCACCCAATCGGTATTGCTCATATCGGCAATCATATATTCTTCTACACCCGACCTGGTATCTTCATCGCCTCGTGCTATTAAATAACCAAACAATCCTCCCTGGCCCTGTTTGTATATGTTGCTAATATAAAAAACAGTTATAACCGATAAAAGTACCGATGCATAAATTATTAGGATTTTATTTTTTGTGGTTATAAGATATATCATGAAATAACACAACAAAGTTGTAACGCACATAAATATTAAACCACGGCGAGCACGGTAGATTGCAAATAAGATGGTAAGCATTATTACACCAATTGCAAAAATCCTTCGTTTGGGTGTATGATAAATATATGTAAGCAAAAGAAAGCCTGCCTGAAAGGAAAGAAAGCCTGCAAAACTTTCCATCATTCCCTGGCTACGTAAACTGGTACGATCGGAGTTAGTGATATCCTTAATGAAAATACCATTGTAAATAAGATAGAAAATAGAAAGTATAATGATTACATTGAATAATTTTTTATAAACTGGAAGTGTTTTTGGAAATAATACAATAGCAGGCGCCAGGTAAGTAAATAAGCCAAACCCCGGATCAAACAGCATGAGTTTGATAAAATTTGAATTAAACTGAAAACCTCTTAATATGGTAATGATTTGCCAGCTAAAGAAGAGAGTAAACAAAAACGCTAAGTATTTATTATCGAATTTATATTTAAGCAACCCAACCAAACCTGTTATAAACAACATAAGCCCTACAATTTGAATGGCCTGTAACATTACATAACTGAAGTAAACGATAGTAGTGGTAAGAACATACGCCAAAATAAAAATGATATATCCCAGCCAAAATAAATTAAGGCTTTTTAATTTATTGCTACTTATATAAGTTAGCCGGGGATCTAATATGTAATTAGTTTGCACTATTTATTCTTTTGCGATAAAATGTAATCAAATAAATCAAGGTGTTTTTGTATAGTAAGCCCTGGTTGTATGCCATAAGGCAAACTGCCTTTTATGTTGTTTGTTAAACAATAACTTATTCCTGCTGCTAAATCTTCGGCGTCTTTATATTTTGCCAGGTATCCATTTTCTTTGTGTTGTATCATATCGGGTATGCCTCCTACATTAAAACCTACCACTGGTGTACCACAACTTAATGATTCCATCACTACATATCCAAATGCTTCTGCCAAAGAGGGGGCAATAAAAACATCTACAGCATTAAAAACTAAAGATGCAGCATACTCATCTTTTAGGTAACCCATAAATTTTACTTTAAATGGTATAGCCTCATCCATTTGTTTATTGTAACCACTACCGAATATTAAAACAGAGATATTCTCGTTTTTTGTACTTGCATGAAAAATTTCTAAGGCCCGTTGTAAATATGCCCATCCTTTGTATGGGCTGTTCACTTCAATAGCGCCAAATGCTATTACTTTTTCATGTGTGTTGATATTTAATAACTGCTTTGCAACGGTAGCGTCATTCTCTTTAAAAATACGATCATCCAAAATGTTTGGAATATAAAATACCGGTTTATCTTTTGTAAGCAATGAAGCTTTGGCACAATTAAACAACCAGTGGCTGGGTGATATAAAATAAAGATTATCGTATTTTGAATAGAGCCTTTGTTTTTTTTGGAATTCTTTTGCCGATAGGTCGTTTTTGATTGTATGGCCAAACATAGGGCATGACTGGCAGCCAATAGTTTTATATTTTGTACAATCAAAACTATGATGACAGCCCCCGGTAACAGCCCACATATCGTGTAAAAAAATTATTAATGGTTTTTTAAGCCTTGCCAGCCTGTCAATACTTTTAAAGTTGAGCATACCATTCAATGCCCAGTGAATATATATCACATCGGCATTCTTTACAACATCTAATTTACTAATATCGGTACCTAATACAGGATATGAAAAAGAACCCATTTTGGGCAAAATCTTCCTGGTAAGAAAAGCCTGTAGTTTATTGTCGATTTTGGATAAAAATTTTGATTTCACGCCTAAATAAGTGATTCGGGATATACCAGGTGCACCTCTTAACAACGATACAATATTTGAATCGGCATTTCTTTTTAGCAATGCTCTTTGTAACCTAAGCGCTGCCCTTCCGCCAGATTCTGTTGAAAATTGTATTTGCACAACTTTAATCATTATGAACTTTCGTGATTGTTTTAAAATTCTCAAAAAGATCCATGTGCTTTTTAAGTGTTGTTTCAATATCAAACCCTGTTAGCATCTTTGCTTCAACTTTGTTTTCTAAACAATACTTTATACCAATGGCCAAATCATTTTCATCTTCGTATTTCGCAAGATAGCCATTCTGTTTATGCATTATCATATCGGGTATTCCTCCCACATTAAAGCCAACTACCGGTGTGCCACATGCTAAACTTTCCTGTACAGTTGTAGGTTGGTTATCGGCAAGCGATGGTACTACAAAAACATCCGAAGCATTATACGCCAATGCTGTTGAATACTCATCTCCCAGGTAGCCCAAAAACTTAGTCTTAAAAGGTATTGATTCGGCAATTTCTTTGTTATAGTCGCTTCCAAAAATCAATAAAATTACATCAGTAAACAGCTTATCTTCTTTTAGTAACAATACTGCTTTGTTCAAGTATATCCAGCCTTTACGATAACTTTCAATAGATACCGCACCAAATGAAATAACTGTGGTATTTGTAGGAATGTCTAGTATATTTTTGGCTTCTTTTTTATCAACAGG
>DAOLYC010000016.1:0-14620 GCA_035425605.1 Ferruginibacter sp. | reverse complement strand
AAAAGAACGACGCATTCTTCTTGATTTTTGCCATACCAAGCTGGCTGCTTATCATGTTTGGTGTTATTTATAAACAATACTGGATGATTTGTATCGGATCTGGATTTACACTATATGGCATAGCATATTTTTTGGTGCATGAAGTTATCATTCATCAACGCTTTAAATGGTTTACACGAAGCAATAATACATATATACGGGCTTTACGCTGGGCACATAAAATGCATCATAAACATTTAGATAAATTTGATGGCGAAAGTTTTGGTATGCTTTGGGTACATAAAAAATATTGGAACAAAGTTCGTGCAGATAAGAAAAGAAACGCAAAAGATTTAAAAGTAGCTAAAACAAGTGCTGCCTGATTATGTAATTTGCCAAACCAAATAAGCACTACCTCAAAATATATTTTCCTGATTGAATTCTCAGTACACATATTTTTTAATACTGGCAGCTTCGCTGGCAGGCCCGTTGGCACTTAGTTTTGATAAGAAGGTAGCCTTTTATAAACAATGGAGATATGTGTTTCAGGCTATGATCATTCCGGCATTACTATATATAATTTGGGATGCTTATTTTACTAAATTGGGCGTATGGAGTTTTAATGAAAAGTATATTACCGGAATGAAATTGATAGGCTTGCCGCTTGAAGAGATTCTTTTCTTTTTTATTGTTCCTTACTGCTGTATTTTTATTTATGCCTGCATAAGAAGTTATTACCCTAATCTTACAAATAAAAAAAGAGCAAACGAAATTTTAAAAGCACTTGCTGTACTGCTATTGATAATTGGAGTAATCTATTATAATAAATACTATACCGGTTGTACGTTTATCTTTACAGGCATCTTTATACTTCTAATATATTTATTCCCCAATTATTTCAAATCTTTTGACGCTGTTTCATTTATTGTTGCTTATGCAGTTTGCCTCATTCCTTTTTTAGTTGTAAATGGATTTCTTACAGCCTTGCCTGTTGTTAAATATAACGATGCAGAAAATTTAGGGATAAGAATTTATACCATTCCATTTGAAGATGTTTTTTATGGAATGTTACTTATTTTGATGAATATTATTTTTTATGAGAAATTGAAATCTGCAAACTGAAATATAGTATATCAATGCTACTAATGCCTTTGTAGTTTTCCTGAATTGGTCATTGGTAAAGAATCAACAATTTTTAAACGCTGTGGAGCTTTAAATGCCGAAAGTCTTTTTTTGCAATACATCAATACATCTTCCACATCTATGGTTGCACCTTTGTGTAAAACAATTTCGCCTTCAATGATAAGCCCCAGCAAATGATGTGGTTTACTGCTGATACGTGCCTGTTTTATTTCAGGTATCATCTCCAGCACAGCCTCCACTTCCTCAGGAAATACTTTTATGCCCGAAATATTTATAACAGATTTAGACCGGCCTTCAATTTTTATAAGGCCATCATCTGCTTTTGATGCATAATCAGCCGTTAAAAAATAACCATTTTGTAAAACATCTTTTTGTAAAGTTGCAGGTACCAGGTATGCATCAAACATGCCAGGCCCTTTAATGCCTAAATTACCAATGCTGCCATTTGGTAGCGGTTTATGATTTTCATCCAAAATATCAACAGTATATCCTGGCTGTGCATAGCCAACAGCTTCGGGGTGTTGTGCCGATTTGGTATAATTTAATATTGGCAAACCAATTTCAATAATGCCATAAGCCTGGCTTACATCAAGCTTAAACCTTTCTTTAAATGCTTTACAAACATCTAACGAAATAGCAGCCGAAGTTGATATAACTTTTTTTAATGAAGGCATCTGTTCGGTACCGGTATCATTGGCCAGTAACCTAATTTGTACCGGCGATGCATATAACAATGTTCCATTATGCCTGTTAGTTGTTTCAATAATACTTTTTGCTAAAAAATCTTTAGCAATAGAAATGGCAGCACCAAATTTTACATATAAAATGATAGATACAATAAAATGATAAGCCATGGGCAAAACCCAAATTACAGTATCCGAAGGCCCAAGCTGTAATCCATTATTGGCAGCCACAATCCTGTCAAGCACCGTTTGATGTGAAACGAGTACGCCTTTTGATTTTCCGGTAGTGCCCGAAGTGAACCGCATAAATGCAGGTTGATGTACAAATGGGGCAAATGCTAAAGATAAGTCAACACCTGTAAATGCAAAACGAAACGAACCATGTTGCAAGGGAATTACTGTTTCAATACTGCTTAATGGTTGTGTAGAAGTACGGTCGTCAAAAATGGCATGTAATTTTGCTTCCTGTAAAATATCATTTATTTCAGCTTTTTTTAGTTGAGGCGACATAGGCATTACAACAGCGCCTGTACCCACCGCAGCAAATATTCCTATAATAAATAGTCTTCCATTACCAGCCATTACACCAATACCCATGCCCTGTTTAATTCCTAAACGAAGTAACTCCTGCTTCAACTTTTCGGTTTCAATAAATAATTCCTCAAAAGTTATCATTCCCTGCTCATCATAAACTGCTGCATGGCCAGGCCACTTTTCAGCAGCTTCTTTTAATATTTCATAAACTGGCATTTCATTCATTTGGTAAAAATACTTATAATTGATCGGTTTGAATTTTTACGATAGCATCAGCAATAGAAATATTTTTTGCTGATGCAGCGGCCAGGCAACCTGCAGCATAACCAGTTTGCAGGCAAATGCCCATTACCCTTGCGCTGGCAATAGCGGCATCGGTTGCCGAAATATTCCTTCCTGCAAAAAATAAATTATCAATGCTGGCCGATTGTAGGCTGGTGGCTGGTATCCGGTAAAAATCATCTACAGGTAAATAACGCATTTTTACCCTTTTGTCCTGCTCCCATTCTTCTATCGGCCACGAACCATTGGCTATTCCATCATCAAATTTTTTGCATAACAGTACGTCTTCTTCAGTAAGTATATATTTTCCAATACTTCGATGTGCTACCCGGATGCCAACTTCGGGAGCAATATTTTTTACGGATGCATTTTTAAAAGTACTAACATTAAAAATTAAAAACTTCGACAGTGTTTCAATAAAACCATGAGCAAGCGTTTTTAATTGTTGCAAATTTTCGGGAGTATTTGTTACTGCCAATGGAATGCCTATTTTAAAACTTATCGAATTGTTTTTTAAAGAGCCGGGTACAATATAAATCCTGTTATAAAATTCTGCTAATTGATTTTTTGCAATTGCATTACTTATTGCTTTCATGATAATCAAACCTAACCTGGCTTCACTTGTTTCATTAATACCTTGCATGGTAAAAACCTGTGCAGCGGCCTGGTAGTGCGAACTTTCAATGAAAGGTAAATTGGCTAACCGGCTGATGATACTTATGCCTGAACAGTCAATGATGGATTTTAAATGGATAAGAATTGAGTTGTTTTTTGTTTGTATTGATACAGCAATAATTTTTTGATTGTTTGTTTGCACAGATTTTAATGCAGCATTAAAATATACCGATACATTATTCTCCTGCAAAAGATTAAATGAAACTGTTTTAAATGATTCTATATTGTAAGGTAAATAATGAAGCCCATCGGTATTAAACAAAGGCTTTGTGTTTGATTTATTTTGTAGTAGTTCTGCAAATTCTTTGGCAAATCCTTTTACTAAAAATTCGGCATTTTCACTTTTGTTGAAAGTATATAATCCACAAACTGTTCCCACTTCGGCCGCCGTAGCTTTACCGCCTGGATATGCATTCATTTCAACAAGTACAACCTGTAAGCCTTGCCTGGCGCAGGCAATGGCGGCAGCAATGCCGGCCGAACCTCCGCCTATAACAACAACATCAGTATGTAAACTGGCACCCATTAATAATTAGTAAGTAAAATTTCTTTTATCTTTTCTTCAATTAAAACTAACTCATTATTATTGATAATCTCCGATGAATATGCAATATTGATATTGGTATTATCAATGTGGTTTAAGAAAAGGAAGGTTAAACCCGGCGGAAAAGTTAATGCCGGAATCATATTGATTTTATCAACAGGTTCGCCAAACAAATACTTTAAACTGGTAAAATTATCGCCGGTTGAAGTGTATAAAAAACTGGCAAAAACACCTTTGTTGGTATTATTAATTAAAAAATAATATAGCCACAATGGTATATGGCGCATGAAGTTTAAAAACATACTGTATTTCTGTGGTATGCTATCTTTTATTTGCCCGGTCATTTGCAGCCCGAGGTATTTAACGGTTTGTGCTACATCTGTTAATTTATTTTTAGGAATACGATAAAACAAAAACGATACACAATTTGAAATAACCGGCCCAATGGCTCCCTTTAATCTTGCGTCGTATGGAACCGGAATCCACAAATCGCCATCATTATTTCTTTTTTTATTTATAAAATGAATAACATGGGCACAACAAGCAATAAAATATAAATTAGGCCCAAAACGAGCACCAGCTTTAATTGCATTGGCATGTATTTTTTTTGTTTCGTCAGCATTAAAAGAAATATTTTTTGTAAATGTTTTTCCTGCATGGGATTTTACAGCAAACGAGGCAACAGAACTTACCGGAGGTTTTGCCGATACCTGTACAAAATGTTTAATCTTATACATGTTTTTTATATGCTGAAAAACATTGTGTTTTTTTGTTTTAGAAGGAAAGTAAAGTTCTGTGTTTTGAGGAGTGTTTGTAGTAAGCTGGTTTAGATGTTCAAAAAGTAAAGCAGTTCCTTTGGCATCTAAAACTATATGGTTCCAGGATAAAACAAATGCACATTTGCCAGATGGATAATAAATCAAATCAGCTTCAATAAAGCTTTTTGATTCAACAGTAATATTTCTTGTTAATATAATTTCGGGTATATCATTTTCATTGGCTAAATGATGTTTATTTACTACAATTTCATTGCCGGCATCGGTAAACTTCCAACAAGGAGGATTAAGTATTGTACCATAATTAAGTTTGATATTGCAAAGCCAGTATATTACAGCAGAGCTTTTTAAAATATGCTCAATCTTTTTAAATTCAAGCGTTTTAGTAAAATAAAAAACCTTACGCATAACATTGCCACCTGCACCATGTTTTTTAGCATGTTTATCTAATACAAGATGAAAGCAATCGGCACCGCTTAATGTTATTTTTTTGGGAAGGTTGGCTATATTAAATGAATGCATATAAAATAACTTTAAGGCTCATTGTACATAAGCGCTTTTACAGTTGTTGCTAACGATCGCAATGTTTTAAAGTTTTCCGGAAGTAATTTTTCATCGGGTATGGCTACACCAAATTTACGTTCAATAAAAAGTATTATTTCTACAGTTGAAAAAGAATCAATACCGGCTTTTTTCAATTCGGTATCAGCATCAATCAATACCTTCTCTGCCAGGATATTTTTTTCGATGTAAGTTTTTATTTCTGCTATGATTGTGTTTGCATCCATTTTAAACATTTCTTTTTTTACGGTTTGCCAAATACGATATTCCCATCATTATAAAAAAGAATGCCATTAATTTTAATGCATCTGATAAAATATCATTTACGCCACCGCCTCTTAAAAATAATTTATAAAAACCTTCTAACGACCAGTTTAATGGAGAAAAGGCGCTGATAGAACGCATTACATCAGGCATTACATAACTGGGTACCCAAATGCCACCCAGTGCCGATAATAAAAGTATGGATAATGAACCCATGATGGCTGCTTGATGATCGGTTGTGGCCAATGTGCCAACCGCAACACCAAAACCGGTTGCAGCAAACCCTGTTGCCAATGTTAAAAGGCTAATGCCTGTTATACTATTTCCTAAAACCAATGCAGGCAAACCTAATTGCGGCAACAGAAATTTACCCACAGCCAGCATAAGTAAAAACTGTAACAGGCATACGATAACATACACTATAATTTTTCCGTTAATCAATAATAGGAACGGAGTTGGCATAGTATGTAATCTAAAAACACTACCTTCTGTTTTTTCTTTAATGATACTGTTTGATAAAGGAATGGCAATAAAAAACATAGCAAAAATTGTCCAGGCTGGTACATTATGTTGCACCGCATTTGGTATAATCTTTTGTGATGCTGTTGATGCAAATATCTCTTTATAATGAATGATCTGAGATTTTTGATATGAATTCTTTGGTGCATTTTGTTTGTCGGGTATCACTTCTGCAATCTGTTCCGAAAAAGATTGAAACATGATTTTTGTTTTTACTTCCGAAATAAATTCACGCAGGTTACTGGTAACGGCATTTAAAAATGATTTTTTTGCAACAGGGTCAATAAGGATTGTTATCTCTACCGAGTCCTGTAAAATTTGCATACTGTCAATACCATTCAAGGTTTCATCAACCAGGGCCGATACGTTTTTTTTGATGGCAGCAGTGGCACCTGTAGGGATTATGATTCCCAACAGGAACTTTCCTTCACTTACTGCTTTCTTTGCTAACTCTATGGTAGCAGATTTTCCATCAATACTATCGGATAGATAACACAAATCGTTATTCATCAAACCTTGTTTGATACTATTGCCTAATGAATCATTATCATCATTTACAAAAACAATGGGAATACCTTTTTCGTTTATGGATTTAAATGCAGAATCCTGAATCAGCGTCATAACCAAAATAAGTGCCACAGGCATTATAAATAAAACCGAAAGACCCACTTTATCTCTCAATAGCAGCAGCGATTCTTTTTTAACCGTAGCAAGCAGTTTGTTCAGCATCAGTCTCTCAGTTTTCGGTTGGTTAAATTTAAAAATAAGCTTTCCAGGTTGGTTGCGCCGGTATAGCTGTTAATTAATTCAGTAGGAGCGCCTACGGTTAAAAGCTTTCCATGATCTATTATAGAAACCCTGGTACAAAATTGTTCTGCTTCTTCCATGTGGTGAGAAGTGTATATGATTGTAGTACCGGTAGCGTTAATCTCTTTTAAATGTTCAATAATTACATTGCGGCTTTGTACATCCACACCAACAGTTGGTTCGTCTAAAAATAAAATTTTAGGATTGTGTAAAACACCAGCAATCAGATTTACTCTTCTTTTCATGCCGCCAGAATAAGTTGATACTTGTCTTTTACCAGTATCTTTTAGTCCCAGTTTTTCCAACCAAATCTCTATTTTTTCTTTTAAGCCTTTTCCATGCAAGCCATACATGCTTCCATAAAATGCTAAATTTTCCCGTGCCGATAATGTTGGGTAAAGAGCAATATCCTGGGGAACTATACCAATGATATTTTTTATTAAGGGTAATTCTTTGTACAAGTTTTTCCCATCAATAAATACTTTACCGCTGCTTGGTGCAAATAAGCCGCATAGTATAGATATTGTTGTTGTTTTGCCTGCACCATTTGGGCCCAGTAGCCCAAAAATTTCGTTGCGGTTAATAGAAAAAGAAATGCCATTTACTGCAGGCTCATCGCCATGTTTAAATGTTTTAGTTAAATTTTCTATTTCTATAATTACCGGACTGCTCATGTATATGATAAACGGGTAGTAAAAATGTTACTTTTAAAACTATTTTGTTTTAATATTTTTCGGGCAAATTTAAACTAAATAAGCTGCCTTACACTGCATTTATTTTATTAAGCCTGTTGTTATTTTTGCAGATAAAAGGCAAAGTGGGATACTAGGCCCCGGATGAACACTACCTCCGCAGAAATATAAATTTTTGATATCTTTTGAAAAATTAGCATGTCGTAAAAAGGCAGCAAACTTATTGTTGGAACTATTGCCATAAATAGCACCAAAAGCACTGGAGGTACGGCTTTCAATAACCCTGGGGTCAAAAACCATTTCACTCTCAATCAGTGGTCTTATATCTGTTTTTAAAACCCGGTTTATTTTCTGTATCATGTTTTCACGGGCTTCAGAAATAAACATATCCCAATTTTGTCCTTGGTTGTTTGGTACATTGATAAACGAAAACCAGTTTTCGCACCCGGGAGGTGCATCGGTAGGCGTGTGTTTGCTGGTAATATTTATATAAATAGTAGGATCGTGGTAAATTGATTTTTTAACAAAGATGCTATTGAATTCGTCTTGGTAATTATCGGCAAATAAAATGTTGTGTAAGCCAAGTTCTTTAAACTCTTTTTTAATGCCCCAGTAAAAAATGATACCCGAACTTGATTTGGGTTGGTCTAAAGTTTTTGCAGGACGCTTAATACCAGGCATTAATTTTTTATAACTGTTATAAACATCCATATTGCTGATGATGATATCAAAATCTTCTAAGCCGTTATCTGTTCTTATGCCTTTTACTTTTTTATTTTCAATCAATATTTGATTAACGGGTGTTGAAAATTTAAACGCTACACCAATGTCTTTAGCAAGTTTTACCAATGCCGATGTAATACTGAACATGCCGCCTTCAGGATAAAAGGCTCCCTTTACAATTTCTACATGAGCAATTACATTGAGTGTGGCAGGCGATAAGTAAGGGCTTGAGCCATTATATGTGGCATACCGATTAAATATTTTTACCAGCCTTGAATCTTTGAACGCTTTTTGATTGGCTCCATTCATAGTATCGAAAGCGCCAATTTTTCCAAAATTTAAAATACCTCTTGCCACCGGCCAGGTAAAAAAATTTTTAAGCCTGTGTAACGAATTTTTTAGAAATACTTCGTCTGTAAGATTATAAATGGTTTCTGTTTTGTTAAGATATTTTACGATATCTTCTTTTTTGTCTTTTGTTTTTGTAGCAAGCTGTTCTGCAAATTTTTCTTTACCATGATAAGCATCCAGTGTGGTTCCGTCTTCAAAAAAATATTTGTAAACAGGATTAAGCGGAATATAATTAAAATGTTCACGAGGATTTTTGCCTGATAGGATAAACAGTTCATCAACATATTGCGGCATGGTAAAAACCGATGGCCCCATATCAAAACGGTACCCGTTTTTGGTTTCAGAAGAACATTTACCACCCGGAAATGAGTTGGCTTCAAACACAGTTACCTTGTAACCTTTATTGCGCATGCGTATTGCTGCACTTAATCCCGAAATGCCTGCACCTATTACCGCACAGGTCTTATTATTTTCTGTAATCATAATTTTACTAGCATCAAAATTAGTTGATTTGAGGAATTATTGTAAAAGGAGTTTTACTGCTAAATACTATTGTAACTATATTTTTAGGCCTATGCTTAATGAATTTCATACAACTCATCCCACCTGGTGGTATGCCGCAGGCTTCGATGCTCTTGCCGCATCTTCCAGTTTTTTTTTGTACCCGATGTGGCAAATTTTACCAACTCATCCCGCATGCCAAAGTTTATATTGTCTATCGCATGCATTAAACTTCTTAAATTATCGTGTGCCGGTGGTTCAAACAAGTTATACTGTATCGATGTATCGGGTACGATATCGGTAAGCATTACTCCCGCTTTCAAATACCTGGATCCTTTCTTATATAATTTTTCTATCAGCATAATGGCATGTGCTATCAGTTGGTTAGTTAAAGAGGTGGCAATAGGCAGGGTTGTGTATAACCCTTTGGTTGAGGGATTATAATTATAATTGTGGGCAGAGTAATCGTTGGTTACCACAAACACATGAATAAGCCTGGCAGCGCCCGATTGCCTGCGTAATTTTTCTGCAGCCCTGCTGGTATATGTGGCAATGGCTTCTTTTAACTGGGCTAATTCAAATACCGGTTTGCCAAACATCCTGGTAGTGGCAATCATCTTTTTTTTTCTTAGCGGATCTTTCATTTCAATGCAGGAGATACCATTTAATTCCTTTATCAGCCGGGTGCCCACCACACCTCCCAGGTTTTTGTGTGCCCATTCCTCACTCATGCTGCGAAGCTTCCATGCGGTATCAATACCAAGCCAGCGTAACTTTTCTGTACTCCGAAAACCTACACCCCAAACATTTTGTACAGCTGTATTTTCAAGCGCTTCCCGTATTTGGCCGGGTGTTAACAAAGCCACGGTACCCTGCGTAGCAACCTTATTTTTTTTGGCAAGATGATTGGCAACCTTGGCCAGTGTTTTAGTTGCTGCAATACCCACCGAAACCGGAATACCTGTCCACTGCTCTACCGTATTACTGATGTGTAATCCGTAATTCCACATGGCAGATTCCTGGATACCTTTCAGGTCGGCAAATGCTTCATCAACCGAATACACTTCTACATGCTGGCACAGCATCCGCAGTGTTTCCATCACCCGCCAACTCATGTCGCCATACAAATGATAATTGCTGGAGAATACAGCCACTTTATGTTGTTCCAGCATTTCCTTTGCTTCATAATAAGGGCCGGCCATTTTTATGCCCAGTGCTTTTGCTTCATCTGTACGAGATACAATGCAGCCGTCATTATTGCTGAGAACAACAACTGGCTTGCCATTTAGCGAAGGATTAAAAACCCGTTCGCAGGCAGCATAAAAACTGTTACAATCAATAATGGCTTTCAAAATGTTTTTTTAATAATTAAAGGATATTTGAAATTCACGGTGTTTATACTTGTCTTATGATATATGCCACTACGCCCCATATCTTAAAATCGCAAAATTCATTTACTTCAATTGGCGATAGCCCACTTGTTTCGGGAACCAGCCGCAAACGGTTAAGCGTTTTTTCGTACCGCCGTATCAGCATTTCACCATCAATAACAGCTATTACTATTTTGCCGTTTTGTGGTTTAAGGCTCCTGTCCACAATTACAATATCGCCGTTGTAAATACCGGCATTAATCATACTGTTGCCACTTACCCTCATAAAATAGGTTGCAGGCTTATTGCGGATAAGTTGTTCGTTCAGGTCGATGCCCCGTTCCATATAATCATCAGCGGCGGCCGTAAAACCAGTGGCATTAGCGGTACTTACATCCTGCTGTGTAAACCTTTTGCTACCGCTGTAACGGCTACCAAAAAACTTTTCTACTTCCATAAAAAATAATTTTAAATACCAAAATATTTAGTAAATTTATACTAATATTATTAGTAATTGGAGATTTTGTTCAAAAATTATTTATCATGGAAACAGTTTTAACACAAATGCCGGGCTATAAGGTATATGAGTATTTATTAATGCTAAACCCACACGAAGGGCTACGGCATAAAATTGAAAAAGTAAGAAAAGAGTTGCAGGATGCTTATCACATTCATCAACCCCATACAGGAAGGCCCAATATTACACTGGTAAGATTTGAGGCAACAAAAGCACTGGAAGAAAAAATCATTAACCGCCTGCAGCAGATTGCAATGGCAGAAAAACCCTTTATTGTTGAGTTGAGAGATTTTGGAAGTTATCCAATGCATGCCATTTATATCCGCATTGCCAACCAGCCCCGTGTTTTGCAGTTGATAAAAAATCTAAAACAGGTTAGAATGCTGATGAAAGCATCTGGGGTAGATCCACATTTTTTGTTAGACCCCCAGATTGCACTGGCAGGCCGGATTCCAAAAGAAAAATATCTTGAAGCCATGAAACAATATGGTAAAAAAAACTTTACCGGCCGTTTTTTAGCTGATGCTTTCCTGTTGCTTAAAAGAAGTAAAAATGAAAAAAAATATGAAATAGTAAGGCGTTTTGAATTTGAATATTTACCAATTAATGCAGCACAGGGAAATTTATTTCAATAAAGCCAGCTCGGGATAATCAAAATGTTTTTTTATATCCGGAACATTGGAATCTAAGGTACGGGAAGTGATTAAATTACTGATGGTATGCGTTGATAAGGCAGCATCGGGGTATGGTTCAAAAAATGAGGAGATATCTTCCTTAGAAAGATTGGGTGTTAACCAATTTTTATAAAACTGATTGGGTATTATAACGGGCATTCTTTCTTTACTGTTATGTATCCTTGCCATTGTTTGGTTGGCTTTAGTTGTAAGGATAGAAAACGTATTAATATGTTCGCCGGTTTCTTTATCTGTCCAGGATGAAAAAATTCCTGCAAAACAAAACAGGCTCCCGTTTTTTAAATAAATATAATGAGGGTATTTCTTCTTTTGAAATTCCATCCATTCAAAAAAACCGTCAGCAATAACCAGGCATCGTTGGTTTGTAATGGATGAACGAAAAGAAGGCTTTTCAAAAACCGTTTCGGAACGGGCATTTAATGTTTGGGTTTTTATCTTATCAGCATCTGCCTTTGTTTTTATCCAATGCGGTATAAGGCCCCAGTTAAAAAGATGAACACTGCCCGGATTTAATTGCGTAATAACCGGCATTTGCAAAAACGAAAAACCATTAGCATGAAACACAGGATGCCAGTCATCTTCAAAATGCACTCCTAACTGAAGTTCAATTTCTGCTCTTTCAATCGTTAATGAATAATGAAAACACATAAAAGATGAATAACAAATTAAAACAAGACCATCATAAAGTTAAACCAATGCTGCAAGCCGAACAAGTTCAATATCTACAAGGTCGTGGCGCCCAATTCAACACTAAAAACAGATTTTTAAAAACCGAATCAACCAAAGAAAATGTGGAGGCCATAGATGATTGGGAAGAAAGCAATATTCCAACACAGTATATTGAGCAACAATCAAAAACAATTGTAAACAAGGTAGAGAGTAAAGATGTAGGTATGAGTTATAGCATGAACCCTTATGCCGGTTGTGAACATGGGTGCATTTATTGTTATGCCCGTAATGTGCACGAATACTGGGGTTATAGCGCAGGGCTTGATTTTGAACAAAAAATACTCGTCAAAAAGAACGCACCTCAATTGCTACGCAAATTTTTAATGCACCCTAAATGGGATGCAACGCCAATTATGCTAAGCGGCAATACAGATTGTTATCAACCAGCCGAACAAAAATACCGGCTAACACGAAGTTTGCTTGAAGTATGCAATGAATTTAACCAGCCTGTTGGCATTCTTACTAAAAATGCCTGGATATTAAAAGACAAAGATGTATTACTGGAGATGGCGAAAAAAAATATTGTATCTGCCATGGTTTCCATAACATCTTTTAATGAAGATTTAAGGCGAATGATGGAACCAAGAACAGTTACAGCAAAACAAAAATTAAAAGTTATTAATGAACTAAGCAGCGCCGGTATTCGCATGGGTATTATGATGGGACCCATGATACCCGGATTAAATGAACATGAAATGCAACGCATTATGAAAGCTGCAGCCGATAACGGCGCTACATTTACAGCATACACTTTCATACGCTTAAATGGTGCCATTAAATTTTTATTTCACGACTGGCTGTTTAAAAATTTTCCTAACCATGCAGAAAAGGTTTGGCATTTGATAGAACAAAGCCATGATGGAAAAGTAAACGACAGCCGTTGGGGCGTACGCATGAGGGGCGAAGGAAACATTGCGGAAATGGTGGCACAGCAATATAAAAAATACGGTAAGCTGTATAAAATGAATGCAGAAGAATGGAGTTTGGATAGAAGTAAATTTAAAGCGCCTGGCAGACAAGGTAAATTGTTTTAAAACATAAAAGAATACCATATCCAATTTAAAAATTACAATAATTAAAGAACGAGCTCGGTAAAAATAACCTTTAACATTACTGTTTGGGGGCTGTTTTATTTTAAACTATTTTTACCCGGATAAATAAAAGTGATGCTATCAACCATTGAAAGAATAAAAGAACTTTTCTCTACATTTTCTAAAACTGAAGTTACGGCCATAGATAAATTACCACAAGCCGGAAGCGAACGACATTATTACCGGTTACATACTGCAAAAAAAACATTTATTGCAGCCCATGGTGCAAACCTAAAAGAAAATGAAACCTTTATTTATTTTTCAAAACATTTTAAACATAAAGATTTAGCTGTTCCTGAAATATTTTGCATTAACAACCAAAAAGATATTTATATACAGGAAGATTTTGGAACCGATTCATTATTAGATCATCTGGAAAATAAAGGTTTTTCAGATGAAGTGTATAACCTGTATAAAAAAAGTTTGCAACTGCTAGCTCAGTTGCAGGTAAAAGGACACGAAGGGCTTGATTATAACCAATGCCTTACCAACACAGTTTTTGGTAAACAGGCTATCATGGCCGATTTGCTGTATTTTAAATATTATTTCCTGGATGCATTAAGAAAACCCTACAACAAACAAAAACTCATAGATGATTTTGAAGCATTGAGTAATTATCTGTCACATACAGAGTATAAATATTTTATGTTTCGTGATTTTCAAAGTCGAAATATAATGATAAGCAAAGACGGCTCTGCCCATTTTATAGATTACCAGGGCGGTATGCAGGGAGCGCCACAATATGATGTAGCTTCATTGTTGTGGCAGGCCAGAGCAAACCTTAATGATGAATGGAAAAGCAGATTGCTGGAAGATTATATCTTTGGTTTTGAACAAACATTAGGTAAATTAATTGATAAAGAAACTTTTCGAAGCCAATACAATGGCTATGTGTTAATTCGTTTATTGCAAGTATTGGGAGCGTATGGTTTTCGTGGACTGTTTGAACGGAAGGCTCATTTTTTAACCAGCATACCCTTGGCATTGCAAAACCTAAAATGGTTTGTAAATAATCAAACATTGGGTATTGCTTTGCCCGAATTTAAAAGGGTATTGGATATATGTATAAGCGAAGACGTAATTGAAGAATTTACACCTATACAAGCCACCAAAGAAACACCATTGATTGTTACTATCAATAGTTTCTCTTATAAAAAAGGTATTCCAAAAGATATTTCTGAAAA